>CAYWTU010000593.1:0-3548 GCA_964461275.1 uncultured Pirellulales bacterium
CCTAGGAGTTCCGTCGTATCTCGTTGGCGACGTGCGACTTGCGTGGCGGCCGCGACCTACATTTGAAGCGTTCGTAGTGGGCCGGAGTTTGTTCGACTCCAGCCACCCCGAGTGGGCCCAGGATCCGATGATCGGCACCACCGCAACGGACATTCCGGCCGAGGTGTACGGCGGGTTCACGCTCCGCTGGTAGCCGGTCGCGTGGAATGGCTGCAACGCCGCTTGATCGGATCATCGAGTCACCCCGCCCCGCATCATGTTTCCTGCGTCACTCTACCGCCGAGTCTCACGCCCGCGGCGCCACTGCGCAGGCCGGACATGGCGGTGCTCCGTCTGGCTGGCGGCCGCGCTGGCGCTTGGTCCGCAGGCCTGGGTCGGGCCGGCCTCGGCACAGGACGCGGTCCTTGCGTCGGACGCGGCGTCACGCAAGGAGTTCCAGGTGCGCTACGCGTTCCTGTACAGCTTTGCCCTGATGACCAAGTGGCCGGACGAAGCGTTCTCGGCCACCGGCGACGATTTCGTGATCGCCGTAGTGGGCGAGACGCCGTACCGCGCCGACTTGGACCGCTTGGCGGAGACCAAGAAGATCCGCGAGCGGTCGATCAAAATTGTTCGCGTCGACAAACCAGACGCGCCTCCCGCGTGCCAAATCCTCTACGTCCCGGCCACAGCGGCGCCGGAGCTGCGTGTCGCGCTCGTGAAGAAACTGGCCGGGCAGCCGGTGCTCCTGGTGGGCGAATCGCCGGGATTTGCCACCGCCGGCGGCGTGGTTCGGTTCTTCGTCGAATCGGACAATGTGCGTTTTGAATTGAACCCCACGGCGGCGGCTGCTCAGGGGCTCGCCGTCGATCCACGGATGACCAAATTGGCCAAGGTTGTCGGCCAGGAGAAGGCGGCGGCCCCACCCGCCGCGCCGGCAGACGCCGGCGGCAAGTGACCCAGGTCGCGAGGCGCCTCCGCGTCAGCGATCCCCAACATCCGTGTTTCGAGAAAGCGTCGTCCGTCATGCTCCACTTCCGACAACGATCGATCAAAACGAAGCTCACCGTCCTGGCCGCCACCAGCGGGGCGGTCGCGCTTATGCTGGGGGGCGCCGGCTTTATGGCCAACGATTGGCGGCTGATGCGCAACGCCAAGGTCGATCAGCTCCGCACCCAGGCCGAGCTGTTGGCCTACAACAGCTCGGCCGCGGTCTTACTGCGCGACGAGGATGCGGCAGCGCAACTGCTCAAGTCGCTGGAGCCGCAGGAGACGATTGAACTGGCCGCTTTGTACGACGACGACGGCGCGGTCGTAGCGACGTTCTCTCGCGACAGCGGACAGTCTGCTCCGCCCTTGCCCGATTGGCGGGGGCACCGTTTCTCGCCCGACGGACATTTGGAATGGACCTCGCACGTCGTGGACAACGGACAGGCGCTAGGGAGCTTGTATTTGCGGGCCAACATGAACGACCTTTGGGCCCAGCTCTGGGACCACGCCGCTACGGCGACGATCGTCACGTTGGCGTCGCTGGCGGCGGCTCTCAGTTTGTCGATGGCGCTGCAGCGGGGGATTGCCAAGCCGATCCTCGCGCTGGCCGACACCGCACGAGACATCACGGCCAACGCCGATTACTCGAAACGCGTCACCACCACCAGCAACGACGAACTCGGCGCGCTGTACGACGCCTTCAACCGGATGTTGGACCAGGTGGAGTGTTCCGAGGCGGCCCAAATGGTCGCGCATGCGGAGCTAGAGAACCGTGTTTTGGAACGCACCAAACAGTTGACCGAAGAAATCACCCAGCGCCAACAAACCCAGGAGGCGCTGGTGCGGGCCAAGGAAGCGGCCGAGGCGGCCAGCCGAGCCAAAAGCGAATTTCTGGCCAACATGAGCCACGAAATTCGCACGCCTCTCAACGCCATCTTGGGGTTCACCGACCTCTTGCGGCGCGGCGCGGCGCGCAACGCCGAGGAGTTCAAATCGTTTGCCGACACGGTGCACAACAGCGGGCAGCACCTTTTGGGGCTACTCAACGACATTCTCGATCTGTCGAAGATCGAAGCCGGTCAGATGCAGGTCGAGTCGATCGCCTGTTCGCCGTATCAGGTGGTGGCCGAGGTGGTCTCGATCATGCGGGCCCGCGCCGGTGAGAAGGGGCTCATCCTGGACTACAACTGGACAGGGCCCGTGCCGGCCACCATCCAAACCGACCCGGCCCGCCTGCGGCAACTGCTGCTCAATGTGGTGGGCAACGCGGTGAAATTCACCGAGCAAGGCGGCGTGCAGGTGGTGGCCAAGTTGCTCGCGGACCAACCGGCGCCGCAGTTGCAGATCCAGGTGATCGACACTGGCATCGGCATCGAGCGCGAGAAGCTGGCCCGCATCTTCGATCCGTTCTGTCAGGCCGACACTTCGGTGACGCGGCGATTTGGCGGCACGGGCCTGGGGCTGGCCATCTGTCGTCGGATCGCCGAGGCGCTGGGGGGCGACGTCCAGGTGGAAAGCGAGGCCGACGTCGGCAGCACGTTCACCATCCTCGTCGCCACGGGACCGCTGACCAACGTGACCATTATGGACCGGCCGTCGGGCGACGTGTTGCCCGAAGCCGCCAGCAAGACGGTTGGTCAGCAGAAGTCGCTGGCCGGCGCGAGAATCCTGGTGGTCGACGACGGCGACACGAATCGGCGGTTGATCCAAGTGCTGTTGGAGCGGGCCGGGGCGGTGGTCGTTCAAGGCGAGAATGGCCAAGAGGCAATCAACTTTGCCCTCGGCCAACCGTTTGATTTGGTGTTCATGGACATGCAAATGCCGGTGGTGGACGGATACACGGCGACCACCCGGCTGCGTCAGGCGGGCATTACGACTCCGGTTGTGGCGCTGACCGCCCACGCCATGAAAGGAGACGAGGAGAAGTGTCGGGCGGCGGGCTGTTCCGACTATTTGACCAAACCGATCGATCGCGATCGGCTGCTGGCAGTGGCGGTGGCGTGCGTAGGAGCCCGCCTGGCGACAACCGGTGCTTCCCCATCGCACGCGCCAGAAGCGTTGCCCAGCCAGGCGCCGCTGATTTCCACGCTGCCCTTGGACGACGCCGAGTTTTGTGAAATCGTCCGAGAGTTCATCGACCGCTTCCGCCAACGGCTCGTTGAGATGCGCGAGCTGGCCAGCCAGGGCGACTACCAGCGATTGGCCGAGATGGCCCACTGGCTGAAGGGGGCCGGCGGCTCGGCCGGGTTCAACGACCTGACCGAGGCGGCCCGGACGCTCGAGCAAGCCGCCAAGAGCGGCGACCGACTGGCGGCGGAGCGGGCAGTCCATATCTTGGAACGATTGGCCGATCGAATTCAGACGCCGCAGTTGTCGTAAGTCAGATTTACTTCAACGACCGACACACGAACCTCAACCGACAAACCCCGGACAGACCGACATGACCGAAACTCACCAGCTCTACCCCACTGCCGTTCCAGGAGCATTCCTCGCGGCCAGCGTTGAAGCCCGGTTGACGCAGACCATCGAGCAACTGTCGGAGCACGCCGCGGCGGACGACGCTCAGGGCGCGTCGGCCG
>CAYWTU010000594.1:0-3537 GCA_964461275.1 uncultured Pirellulales bacterium
CGAAGATGTGGCGACGGCCATCGTCACCGCTGTCGAAAGCGATTCGGCCGGATTTCAACGACTGATGTTGGGAACCGGACAGGCCGTCCCGGTGCGCGAGGCGATTCTAGAAGTCGCCCGTCAGTTCGACTGCCAAGCTCGATTCGAGTTGGGGGCCATTCCGCGCCGGCCGGACGAACCGGCCTTACAACAAGCCGATATCGAAGCTGTCCGCACGACCCTCGGCTGGCAAGCGGCGGTCGATTGGCGAACCGGCATTGCCCGCCTCTGTCAATCGACTCACGACGACCGCGTGCGCGCGGCGCTGATGGGGCAAGTCGGCGCCGTGCGAACCTGGCTGCCGCACGTTCCGCAACCGACGCCGGGGGAGGGCGTTGTTCCGACCTGGCGCCTGCCACTCGTCACGCCGGCCAGTTTGGCGCCGTTGCCGTACCTCAAATGATCGCGGCGTGAGCATGGCAGGCGGGCGCCGCGTCCGTCTGTCGCAGATTTGCCCGCCCGCAAACTTGCCCGATCGCCAACTGGCCGGTTCGCGCTCGACTACCCCATCACCAACACGGCTGCACCGCTTAGTTGTCCGCTGCGCACGTCCGCCAGCGCACGGTTGGCTTCCTCCAAAGGATAACTCGCCGTCTGCGCGTGCAGCTTGTGCCGAGCGGCCCACTCCATAAACTCCAGCCCATCGGCGCGCGTCAGGTTTGCCACGCTGCGCACGCACCGTTCGCCCCACAACAGGCGATAGTCGAATCCGGGGACGCGGCTCATGTGAATCCCGGCACAGACCACCGAGCCCCCTTTGTCGACCGCCTCCAGCGCCGCTGGAACCAGGTTTCCCACCGGCGCGAAAATGATCGCTGCGTCCAAAAGCAGCGGCGGTCGTTGCGAAGAATCACCGGCCCACACGGCCCCCATGCGCTTGGCGAGCGACTGCGCCACCAGGTCGCCAGGCCGTGTGAAAGCGAATACGTCGCGCCCCTGTTGCCGGGCCACTTGGGTCACCAGATGCGCCGCCGCCCCGAATCCGTACAGTCCCAGCCGCTTGCCGTCGCCCGCCATCCGCAGTGCTCGGAAACCGATCAAGCCGGCGCACAACAGCGGCGCCGCCTCGATGTCACTGTAGCTGTCGGGCAGCGGCAGGCAGTATCGCGCGTCGGCCAACGCGTACTCGGCGTAGCCGCCATCGAGGTGATAGCCGGTGAACCGGGCCAGATCGCACAGGTTCTCACGCCCCGAAAGGCAGAACCGGCAGGCGCTGCAGGTGAACCCGAGCCAAGGGACGCCAACCCGCTGGCCAAGGGAAATCCCCTTCAGTCCCGGTCCAAGCGCCTCTACAACGCCCACGATTTCGTGCCCCGGAACGAGCGGCAATTTCGGTTCGACCAGTTCGCCGTCCACCACGTGCAGATCGGTGCGACAGACGCCGCACGCCCGTACGCGCAGCCGCACCTGGCCGGTCCGTGGGTCGGGAACGGGGCGCTCGACCAGCGTCAACGGCTGTCCGGCGCAATCCATCGTCATGGCGCGCATACTGGGCTTCCTTGCAAACTGCGGGCCGATCTATGGGGCCGCGGGAGGCGACGCTGCCTCGCCGTCCGGCTGCGCCAGTAGATTAACTCCCCGTCGCGTTAATGTCAGCTCTTTCCATTCCACCGCGGCCGTATCGTCGCCCAAGAAGAACGTCAGTCGGGCTCGTTCGTCGCCGGCAGTCGCCCGAAATGTCGCCTCTTCCAGTTGCCATCCGCGTCCCACGGTGAGCGTCTTCCACAATCCCAATTGTCCCCACGGTTCGTGCGCCTGTCCCACGCCATAGCGAATCGTTCGCGGGCGCTCGGCTCGAATGCGAAACCGTACCGTGTAACTCTCTCCTGCATTGATCGTCAGTCCGTCGTGACGAAGTTGAATTGCCCAGTCGGCCAGCGGCTGACTGAGTTGCAAGTGATCGACCCGCAGGTCCGCCTCGCCGCCGGCGTCCGTCAGCGTGCGGTCGTACAAATCGGCCCGGGCCCCCTGGCTATAGTTGACCGATAAAGCCCAAATGGCCGGCGGCGCCCCGATGGCCTCGGGGCGATGTAGTTCGGGCCGACCGGTCCATTCGGCCCAGCGGCGATCGGAGGCGATGGCGCTGGCCACCGCTTGATGCCAACGGCGGGTGGGATGCCGGTCCTCGGGCAAGAAGTCGTGGCTCGCGTTGGACACGTCAACCACGTGGTAACGCGGATCAGCGGCAATCAGCGGCCAGACATCGTCTTGGTAGGTGTGCATCAGCGACAGAAAGACAAACGTCGCGCCCGCCAGTTCGCATTGTCGCCGCATCGATTCGATCAGGTGCAAGGTCACCTCGCGCTCGGCGGCGTCGATTTCAGGTCCGTCGGGCCAGGTGGCCTCGTTGCGTTCCAGCAACCCTTGAAAAACGGCGTCGTCATCGACGACTGTGTACAGGGGGAACTTGCGGAACATCCGCCCGTGCCACGACCGCCGGAGGTAATTGCGGTGCAGGTGGTGCGTGATCCAAGCGTACGCGATGCACTGCGGTGGGTCCGGCGACGCCAACAAGTCCTCGACCTGTAAACAAGCCTGCACCGTTCCCCAGCCCGGCAACGAATGGTTCCGCACCCGGCACTGCCGCCAGGCCTGGGTTGCCAACAGGGCGGGAAACGTCTCGTCGTCCTCCACGCCATGGCCAAAGGCGTACGAACAACCGACCAGCGCCAGTTGATATTCGGGCCGCGCCGGCTGCGGCATCACGCGATAGCCGTCCGCGTCTAGGTGATAGGTAACGTCAAAGGCGTGTTTGACGTGCTGGGCGCTGGCGCCCGGCAGGCCCGCCTGGCCGTAGCGCTCGTGGGCGGTCGTGAAATTGTCGAGCCATTCGTTGCGAGACTCGAACTTCTTGAGCTGCCCGCCGCCGGCGCCGGACACCCAACTCCAAATCTGTTCGGCGCCGAAGACGACCTCGCCGGCGCGTGGCTCCCGATATCCAATGCCCGTCGCGACGATCGTCGTCCAACTCGCGGCCAAAAGCGCCACGCCGAGACGCAGCGGCAGAAAAATCCCCACGGCTCCCAACGCCAACAGCGCGCCGCCCGCGGCGACGATCAGCGGTCGATCGATCCGCCACCGCGTTCCCGGCGCAGAAACGCTGTCCGCCAGACCGCCCACGATGATCACCAGGGCGCCGGCAGTTACCAGCCCCAGCGCGACGGCGCTGCGGAGACGACGGGAGTCGGCGCTGGTGGCCATCGGTACAGTGCCGAGCGTATCGCTGGATTACTTCTTCGCCAGCGAATTGCGCAGCGCTTCGGCCTCTTGGCGATAGTAAAACGGCAAGGGGCTTTCGAGCGCCTTTTCCAAGGCGCTCACGGCGTCCGGCTTACGGCCTCGCTCCAAGCTCACCTTGGCCCAATAGTAGGCGCCGTCGGGCGGTATCCGCTGGGTTGCGGAAATCGCTTGGGCCAGCAACCGCTCCGCATCCGGAGACTTCCCCTGTTTGAACAGAATCCAGCCCATGGTCAAAGCGGCGTCCACGCTTTGGTTGTT
>CAYWTU010000595.1:0-3537 GCA_964461275.1 uncultured Pirellulales bacterium
GTACGGATCTGTGCGGGGGGCCGCCGGCAACGGCGGCCCCTACCGCGATCGTCCCTCGCTCGCCAGGTTGGTCTGTTGGCGCATCATGAGTCAACTATTGTGCCCACAGTCCGTGGGCCCATGACCAGGACGGCAACGGGCGGTGAACTGCGTTGTTGCGATCCACATGCTCACGGCTGAGGGCGTGAGGCATGGCACGCGGCGTGTTACCCGTCTTGCGAACGAACCTTGCGAATCTACCGCCGCAGAATCCGGTCCTGCGTCCAACCCACCAGCGGCGTGTCGGGGCCCATCACGCAGATTTCCACGCGGCGATTCCGCTCGCGGGCGTCGCGGGTCCGCTCGGCCAAAAGCGGCTGCTGCGACCCGAACCCTGCCACGCCCATCCGTTCTTCGGGCAGGCCCGCCTTGCGCAAGAAATCAGCCACAGCCAGCGCTCGAGCCGTGCTGAGATGCCAGTTGGTGGCGAATTTCTCCCGCGTTTCGGGCTTGGCGATCAGGCGGTCGTCGGCGTGGCCCACGACCATCATCTTCAACCGCTGCGCCTCGGCCGACTGAAACACGTCGACGAACTCGCGGAGCATCTGCTTGGCGTCGTCGCGGAGCGCGTCCTGGCCGCTTTCGAACAACACGTCGGTGTCGAGCTTGCTGGTGCCGGTCTCGGCGTCGTACTCCAGACCGGGGTAACGCCGCGACAGGTCCAGCAACCGGCCGTGCATTCCCAGCGGCAGCCGGCGGCGCACGTCGGCCTGACGTTTGTCCTGATCGACCAAGGCCAATTCTCGTTCGGCCTCGGCCAGGTCATCCTCCAGCCGCTGGCTCCGCTGGCGGAGGTTGGACATCTCGGCCAATTGGGCTTTGTTCTGCTCGGTGAGCGCCTTGTGCTGCGATTCGAGCGCCGCAAAGCGCGACCGCGGCACCACCCCGCAGCCCGCCAAGCACCACAGCGCCGGCGCCGCCAGCGCCAGCCGAACAGGCAATGAGCATCGCACGAGCATGCGTTCGACTCCTTTCGAACAAGCCTCTGCGTTCCGCTTGGTGAGGAAGTGGCCACACCGGCCCGTTCCCCTCACCCCAGCCCACTCCCGAAAGAAGAAGTGGGCCGGTCGCTTTTTAACCGAACCAATTGGCGATCAAATCCATCAGCGGGCTATTGACCGAATAGTTCCCGCGCCAACTCCACATGTTTCGCATGAGGTCGTAGGTCATCATGCCGGAAACGGCCAAAAACAACAGGCAGGCGCCCAGGCTGAGGACGTTCCAGATGGTGTATTGCGCTTCGCGGGAGGCGAACACCGGTCCGCCTGCCGCGGCCGCTCCGAAGCCCGCCGCTCCGGCCAGTCCTGCGCCGCCCAGCGCAGCGCCGGCGGGCGAAAGCTCGTCTTCCGCCGCCAACAGGCCGCCCACCGGGGCGTCAAAACTGCTGTCGGTGTCCAAGGCGATGACCTGCGAGCCGCTGTCGTCCGAGTCGGCGTCGGCCTTGTCTTCCAGCGGGGTGAGCAAGAAGTCGTCATCGCTCTTGAGATTAGCGACCTCGTTGGAGTCGCTGTCTTCGCCCAAGCTGAGCAGTGGGTCGTCGCTCAACTGATACGGCTCTTCGCCCAGGCCGCTGAGTTCCAGAGGCTCCTCGAGCGACAGGCCGCTGTCGGAAGGCGACGCCAACGAAATGCCGCTGTCGGCCGCGCGACGGGTGACGTCGCTGCTGCCGCCGCGGATCGGCTCCTTGCGGTCGGCGTCCAAGTCGATGGCCGAATCGCTGAATTCACCTCCTTCGTCGTCGTCGAAGTCGAATTGCGAATCAACCAGCGACAGCCCGTCCTCTTCGATGGCTCCAGGCCCCAACGCAACGTCGCTGCCAGGTTTCCCGGCCGGGGCCAAGGAAACGTCGCTGCCGGGGGTGCTGCTCGAGGGTCCCAACGAGACATCGCTGCCGCCCGCGGCGCGGGCCGCCTTGGAGACTTCGCTACCCAATTGCAACGTGCTTCCGCCGAGGTTGAGTTCGCTGCCGCCCAGCAACGAGCTGCCTTCACCTAATCCGCCACCCAGCGAGACCGCGCTGTCGGCCAATTTCAGCGACGACTCGCCGACTGCTGGGCTCTTGGCATCGCCGGCAGGTTTGGGCGCTTCGCCCATGTCGATCGACAATTCGCTGTCGCCGTCGTGCATGTCCAGATCGAAATCGAAGCCCTCGGCATCGTCGGCCTGGTCAGCCACGAGCTTGACGTCGCTGCCGGGCGTCTTGGCGTCCTTGCCGGGGACTAGCTTAACATCGCTGCCGCCGGCCAACTGAGGTGAGGAGTCGTCTTGGGAAATCAGGCGAATATCGCTTTCCGACGAACCAAGCGAGCCCGGTTTGCCAATGACGGTGCTGGAGGTGCCAGGCTGCGATTCGCCCAGTTCGCGCTCGCTGAGCAGCACGGCGTCGATGCTGCTGTCTTCGTCGTCGATGTCTAAAGGTAAACTGAGAAACTCGATCGACTCTTCCGACGGGCCGTCGGCCGCAGGCCGACCCTCGCTGGCCAGACGCTCGATGTCTTGCCGCTTGAACTTCCAACTGGCGCCGTCGCGGTAGCCGTGAATCTCGCGCTTCTCGCGCATGACGTTGAGTTGCTCGACCGTGACGCCGAGAATGCGGGCCGCTTCGTCCAGAGTGATCAAGTTAAGCGCCATAGCTTCTCCCGTGACGTTCGTGGTGCGAACGCCGCCAAGGCCCAAGGTGGGCCGTTAGGGACCGGCGCCTGCCGTGGCCGGTGAACGGCCGCGGTCAAGCATCGATCGTATCTCGTGGGGCAGCGGACTGACGCCGTTGTATTCCGACAGCCGTAAGTCCGCGTCAATGTTTCGTACGCTCCGTAAGGCCAACTCGCCCTTGGGACTGACATGATACACGCTCACTACCCGCGTGCGCGGATCGAGCACGATCAGCAGTTGTCCGTGGTCGTCGGTGGGTGAGGCAAAGGCAAATAGCTCTTGTCCCGCACCCGCAACGGCGGGCTGGGCCGAAGCGGCAATGGTCGCCGGCCAGTTGCCCACCGCCCAGGCGGTCACACTCAGCGCAACGAGCGCTCCACACACCGAAGCACGCATAGTTCACCTCCCTGGCTACTGGTGCTGCGGGGCAAAGGCTCCACCTTTGATTGTAAAAGAGCCCGGCCCCAGTTCAAGAAAATACCGACGGCGCAAGGTTTTCCGGCCGAAAATTGCCCCCGTCACGGGACCGAACAAAGGGACTTTTGGGAAGGTAGCGATTGCATCGGCGTCGGGCCTGCGCCCACAGTCCAGCGCGGCGGCGTGGCCGGGCCGGGGGATTCGTCGCAACAACCGATGGGAACACGATTTGGGGGCGGGAGTGTACCCATCGGCCGGCGACCGCAACAAGCCCAGCCGGCCGCCTCGAAGGGGGCCGCCGAACCCAACGCGCCGACCGGCCGCCTCGACGACCTGGGCGACTGGTCTAGAATGCAGACACCGAAATTGACCAATTCCGCCGTCCTGCCCGGTTTGTCGTGCCTAGTACTTCCAACGACCAACCCGTCG
>CAYWTU010000596.1:0-3536 GCA_964461275.1 uncultured Pirellulales bacterium
GGGAATGTACGAAGTGATTTTAGAATGGGCCTGCCCCGACGAACAGGCCGGCAACGCGTACTTGCTGGAAGTGGGCGGCCAACGGCTAGGTGGCGCCGTCATTGGCACCGGCGACTGGACCAGCTATCGGCGGCAATCGATCGGTCGCGTGCGGCTGGAACTCGGTCGGGTAACCATTGGCTTGCGCTCGAATGGGCCGATCCGCGGCGCACTGTGGGATATGAAGTCGCTGACGCTGCGCCCCCGTGGCGACTAACAGAGCGAAGTCACGTCAGGTCGCGGAATTCGCGGCTGGAGAAGATGACCAGCGCCAAAAAAGTGGAGGCTACCGCGGTGATGAGCAGTATCCAGCCGGCGGTGTGCGCTGAGATGGGGGCGAAAAACGTGGGGTCGGGGATGTCCAACCCCTCGTACGCACCGACGTCGTACATGATGGATCGCCCATAGTAGCTCACCGTCGCCCGCTTGATGATCCCCGGCATATTGCCGACAAACGCCTCGATAAACAGCGCGTACAACAAAGCCACAATGGTCGAGTGCCGGAACGTTACCGCGAACAGGTGAAACAGTCCGACATAGGCGATCGTCATATAGAACACCGCCGGCAGGTAGAGCGAAAAGGCGGTTTGCCCCACGGCTCCGGCCATCCGACAGTACAGCCAGAACGCGGAGACCACGACGCCCATGACCAGGGGAAGCGTGGCCAGCAGCTTGGCCGAAAAGATCAACCAGCGGGGGATCGGACGAACCAAAAGAAACAAGAGCGTGCGGTCCTCGCGATCGCCGCCGACGCTGGTCGTGGCGTAAGCGATTGCGCAGATCGGCAAGATGAATGTAGCGAAGGTGAAGATCACGAATTCATCACTGAAGTCGTCAAACGTCGCCGCAAACTCATTGCGGCGATCGTAACGCAATCTCCACAGGAAGATGGCGCATATCGCCAGTGGAAAGCTGATCATCAGTGTGTTGGTCGACCATAACAGTCGCCGAAACGACAACATGAGCAGAGTCGTCCAGGCCCGCCACAGCTTCATGCCAGGTCCCTTTGCAGGTATGTGAAGACCGCGTCGGCGCCGGCGTCGAGCGTTTGCATCTGACGGACGTCCAGGCCATGTTCCAAAACCAATTCTCCCAGGGCGGCAAAGAACTGACCCTGGTTTCGGACCTGGACGTGTAGGACTTCGCCGCGGACTTCCACCGAGCGAACCTGCGACAGCGCCACAAGCGCCGCCGCCAGACGCCGCGGCTCGGACGATACCAGTTCCACGGTGAACGGCTGGTCTTCGATCAGGTCGCGGACCTCGCGAATCGTGCCCGATGCCACGATGCGCCCGCGTGCGATCATGAGCATCGAGTCCGCCAAGTGTTCCACTTCCACCAGAATATGACTGCTGATCAAAATGGACTTGCCGCGTTCGGCTTGCCTTTCAAACAGTTGACTAATCTCACGGCGGCCGCCCGGGTCGATGCCCGTGAGCGGCTCGTCCAGCAACAGGATTTCGGGATCGTGCACGAGCGCCTGCGCCAATTTGATCCGTTGGCGCATGCCGTGGCTACAGCCGGCGATGCGGCGATTGGCCCGCGCCGTCATGCCCACTTCGGCGATGGCTTCCTCGGTCCGTCGCCGGGCCTCGGCCAAGGGGTAACCATACAGCCGGGTCATGGTGAACACGAATTCGCGACCCGTCATTTCCTCGTAAAAACTGTTGATGTCTGGGCTATAGCCCAGACGGGCCTTAGCCCGTGCCGACCAGGCAGGGTCGTCACCCAGCGTCACGCGGCCCAGGCTGGGGCGCAATTGGCCGCTGGCCAGCTTCAAGAGCGTGCTTTTGCCGGCGCCGTTGGCGCCGAACAGGCCAGTGATGCCCGGGCCGATCCGGCACGAGATATTGTTGACGCCGATTACCGGGCCATAGAACTTCGTCACACCATCGAAGGCGAGGATCATGGCGATTTTCCTTGCCCTAGGTGACCACATCCACGGCCCGCACGCGGCGGACCAGCGCCGCCAGCGACAGACTGCACGCGACGACCAAGATCACCACCGACCAGCGCGCCAGCGACTGCAAACCCTCTTCCGGCGCGGGGTCGTAGATCAATCGGCTGGTGTAGCGCATGCAGCGCCACGGGTCGATCAGGTGCCAATAGCGGTTGTCGGTGGCGTTGTGCAAGGTGCCGGCCATGGTCGCCAACATCACGAACATGCTCGACCAGGTGATGGCGATCGGGGCTACGCGCTGCAAATACGCTGAAACGGTCACCAGCAGAATTCCCAGCACGACGCACAAGACCAGTCCGTACACCACAAACGACAACAGCACCCGCCAGCTTTCCAGCCAATAGTTGGCCGAGTTGGTGAACATGCCGTACTCGACCCACAGCGCCAGGGCCGGCAGCAGCGTCAGAACCGCCACGATGGCGCCGACGGCCACGATCTTTCCGAAAATGTAGTGCACTCGGTCAATCCGCCGCGATAGAAAAAAGGGGAGCGAGTTGAAGCGGAAGTCGCTGCCCACCAGCAAACTGCCCGAGAAGGCCAACAGGACCATCACGACGATACTCTGCCGCTTCATGAATTCGATATAGCCGCTTTCTTTGCCGGGCACCGGCTGCGAACTGAATCCAAAAACGTCCAACAGGCGATCTTGAGCCTCGGGGGGAACCTCGAACTGGGTGACACCGTAGATGATCGAGAAGAACAAGAGAAAATTGAGCAGACCCAAGGCCAGCACAATCCAATAGCTCTTGCGGCGGAAAACCTGCAGCAGCGCCACACGGACGATCGACAGCGACGATCGCCAAGGCGACAACCGTCGCCCCTGCCACCCGTGATAATGTGAGATGTCCAGTCCCATGATGCTCGAGTCTTGGCAACGGCATTCGCCAAAGTTAGGAAGAACCCGTTTGTTGTAGCAGCGCCCGCCGGGCGTTGGCTACACCACGAAATACTTCTCGTAGGTGTGGGGCGGCAGAAAGTTGAGCCGCGAGAGAAGCCAGATGGGCGCTTTGAGCCATTCCAAGCGGCGATAGCTGTTGGGGTAATCCAGGAAGTATTTCGGCTCCGCGGCGAGAATCTGCCGCCATTCCTCGGGCGAGATGCCTTGCTTCTTGAGCGCATACTCAACGAATTCGGGCCGTTCGATCTCGGGGATTTCCGCCAGTTTCGCCAATGCGTCGTCGCGTGTGATGACCTTCTCGCGAACCAGCGCCGCGATTTCAAATAGTCGCCAGTCGATGCCGAACTTGTGCCGCGCATAATAGCACTGCAAGCCGAAAATCTCGTTGTCGAAGTGCCATCCTCCCGTGTCTTCCCAGCCAAATTCGCGCTTCAGCAGGGCGTCGATATCAGGACTCGAGTCGTCGTAATAGTTGGTGATCGTAAACACGTGAATCCGCTTGACCACGGTCCAATAGAAAAAATCGGTCAACTCCAGATTCTTGAATTGCTTAAGCGGCATACGACAGAATCGCTCGACCAGGCCGCGGACATAGCGGCCGTCGCAGTAATTCCACAGATGCGGATTGATGCCTTCCGT
>CAYWTU010000597.1:0-3536 GCA_964461275.1 uncultured Pirellulales bacterium
GTGTGTTCGCCGATTTTCGGCGGCGGCCGCTCTACTTCCACCAGCGCGGCCGACGAACCGTCGTGATGGGCGTAGCCGCCGCAGGGGTTGTCGATCCGGACCAACCGGGGGATGTTGAACACCTCTCGAATCTTGTTCGAAAGGTCGTTCTTCTGATCGGCCAACGACTGGCCCGCCTTGCTTGGCGATTTTTGCGCCAAAAGTTCGTCCGCCGAAGTGGCGCCGGGGCCGGTGGCCAATTGTTTGGCTAAATCGTTGGCCAGGGCGATGAAATCGTCGTTGTTGGCCACCGGGGCGCTCTCGCACAACACTTCCACCATCGCCGCCTTGCCGCCGGCAAAATCGACGTACAGTCCAATTCGCCCGCACGAGGTTTCGCGGTCCTGTCGGCCGCCCATCACCTTCAATCCCTTTTCGCGCAGCCAGCGCTTGGCGGCTTCTTGATCGCCCCCCGTGGCCTGCAACGCCTGCTTGCAATCCATCATGGGCAGCCCCGTTTCGTCGCGCAGGGCCTTCACAGCGGCCGCGGTAATCTCAGCCATCACGAATCTCCTCAATGCAATCGCGTGCTATTGTCGGTTGGTTTTCTGGCGCCGGCGCCAAAGCGGCGCGGGCAGGCGGTTGAGCCCGTGCCCATGACCAAAGGTCGAGTCAGACGCCCACGGCCGCAGGCCGTCGCTAAGACCGGATTATTCATGAACTTCGTCGCGAGGAACCGTAAGCACTGTGGCTGCAAGGAAAAAGTCGATTGGCCTGCGGAACATATTGATGAATACGTGAGCACAGGGCAATCGGCTTTTGACGCGGCGGACACGGGGCTTACGGCTCCGCAGCAGAAGGCTCATGAATAATTCGGGCTAAACGTCGGCCTTGGCCTGCATCGCCGCGTTGGTTTGCGAGTAGGCCGCGGCGCTCGTGCGTCCCTCGGTTACGGCGTCGGCCAATTTTTTGACGATCAATTCGATCGACCGAATGCTGTCGTCATTGCCCGGAATTGGCAAGTCCACCAAATCTGGGTCGCAGTCGGTGTCGATCAACGCCACCGTCGTCACGCCCAACTTGCGGGCTTCGTTGATGGCGTTGTGTTCTTTGCGGGGATCGATCACCACCAAGCATTCCGGCAGCCTGGACATGGTCCGCATTCCGTTCAAGTTGCGGAACATCTTGCGGTGTTCTCGTCGTAGAGCCGACTGCATCTTTTTGGAATACGTGGCCAGCTTTTCGCTGTTGATCAGTTGCTCCAGCTCTTCCAGTCGGCTAAGCCGGCTGCGAATCGTGCGAAAGTTGGTCAGCGTGCCGCCTAGCCAGCGCTCGCTGACAAACGGCATCTGGCAGCGCTGCGACTCACGCTCGACGGTCTCGGCCGCCTGCTTCTTGGTTCCCACGAACAGCACCAAGCTGTTGTTGGCCGCAAGCTGCGACAGATACTTGCGGGCGCGGATCAGGCCGCGAATGGTCTCCCGCACGTCGATGATATGGATCAGGTTGCGCCGGCCGTAGATATAGGGGCGCATCTTCGGGTTCCAACGGCTGGCGCGGTGGCCAAAGTGGACGCCCGATTCAATCAATTCCTGCACGAGTACCGTTGCCAATGTCATGCTCCTTACAAGCACACCGGCGCGGCCACGCCCCTTGGGCACGACCCCCTGACCACGGGTAAGTCCGGCGTTTGGTCGAATGCGTAATCGGCCGACGTAAACCAAGACTACAAACCACCTTGGGCCGCTCAAGATGGGAAACCACGAATGCTAACGGACACGCGGCTGATCGTCAATTAGGGGTTGCGCGACGGGCGTCGGTCCGCCGACAAGTTAGCCCCTGCGACCGCTGCAATTGGTCCACGGGATTACGCTCGGAAGTCCTTGCCGCACAAGACTTAGAAGCGGGTGGCCGAATTTTTTGACCGGCCCCGGGGCGGAAGCTAGCCTTTCACGTCCGATGTAGCGGCCCGATCTGAACTTGCGCCCTTGGGCGCAGGCAGCGGACCGACCCAGAGCCAACGGTCATAGCGGCGTCCGTCGCGAGGACCCGGCGCCTACGAGCAACACCCAGTCGAATCCTATGGATCTGACCAGTTCATTACCTCCGGTGCAGGGCGCCGTGGGCGGCGGCAATGCCGCGGCGCGCACCGAGCAGGTGTTGAACAACCTCTCGGCCCTCTCGACGCAGCTCGAACGCGAGCTGTCCCCGGCCGACACTAGTCAGACTCCGCTCGATTGGCTCTCCCGTTCACCGTACCAACTGGAGATGGCCAAGAGTTTATTCAACAGCCTTCAGTCCAAACACGGTAAGACCGCCTCGCACTCCGCCCGAGTCCTGTTGGGATGTGCCGGTTGGTCGAATCACCTACGCCTCTCGACTTCCGACGCTGACGCCATCCAAATGGCCGCTCTGTTGCACGACGTGGGCAAGATCTGCGTTCCGGACAGCATCCTACTCAAGCCGACGGAATTGTCGTCGGAAGAGCATGCGGTGATGAGTCGCTGCCGGCAAATTGGGCTGGAGCTGGTCCGCAACTGCCTGGCCAATCCGGAAGTGCTCGATTTGATGCAAAATACTCCGGCCTGGTTTGACGGCAGCCGCACGGGCGGTCTGGGCCGCGACCAGATTCCGCTCGGCGCCCGAATGTTGTCGATTATGGACGCCTTCGACAGCATGACCACCGACCAGGTTTACAGGCCGGCCCACACACCGACGCGGGCGTTGGACGAGCTGCACCGTTGCGCGGGCAAGCAATTCGATCCCGAACTGGTCCGGTTGTTTGCCGACGCCTCGGTTACCGACCCCAAACAGCTTCAGGACCAGGCCGAGCACTGGCTCCATAGCCTGGCGCCGACGGCTGGGGGCGTCTTGGCCCCGGCTGCGGACCATCAAGCCGGCGCAGGGCTTGCCGCCGACATGTTCCAGTACAGCCTGCTGGAGAATATCTCGGCGGCGGTGGTGTTCGTGAATACCCAAGGCCGAGTTCTGTATTGGAACCGCGGCGCCGAACGCCTGACCGGCCTGCCCGGTCAACGGACTCGCGGCCAGCGCTGGGCTACCGAACTGATTCAGATGCGGACGGAC
The DNA here is from genome assembly GCA_964461275.1 of uncultured Pirellulales bacterium. Taxonomy (GTDB): domain Bacteria; phylum Planctomycetota; class Planctomycetia; order Pirellulales; family CAYNRE01; genus CAYWTU01. Next base: position 3,067 of record CAYWTU010000597.1, read on the forward strand.
CGTGGCCTGCCGCTGCGTGAGGCGGATTGCCCAATCGCTGCCGCCAACGGCGGCATCACCATCGAACGCCGCTACCAGATCCGCAATGGTTTGGGTCGTGAAGTGGCAGTTGACGTGCAGGCCATGCCGGTCCGCTCGGCCGATGGCGTGATCCACGGCGCGATCCTGCTGGCCGAAGACGCCAGTTCGGCCGTGACGCTCGAGGCTCGCTGCCGAAACCTGAATGAAATGGCCACGAAGGACGCCCTGACGCAGGTGGGCAATCGCGCAGAATTCGATCGCCGCCTGGCCCAGGCCTGCCACGATTTCGAGCAGCACGGCTCCGCTTTCAGCCTTGTCATCTGCGATGTCGACCACTTCAAAAAGGTGAATGATACTTTCGGTCACCAGGCGGGCGACGAGGTGCTCAAAGGGTTTGCCCGGCTCCTGGAAGGCGCCTGCCGCGGCGTCGATCACGTCGCCCGATACGG
>CAYWTU010000598.1:0-3535 GCA_964461275.1 uncultured Pirellulales bacterium
GCAACGCGGCCACGGTCGCCAATCGGCCAGGGCTGACGGTGAAATTCGTGCCTCCCAACGCGGCGCCAACGGCCAACGCGGGGACACCGTACACGCTTGCTGAAGGCGACGCGTTGAATCTTTCCGCCGCCGGCAGCGGCGATTCCGATCCGGGCGACGTCTTGAGCTACTCGTGGGACATTGACGGCGACAGCGTCTTCGGCGACGCGCTGGGCGTTTCGCCCAGCTTGTCTTGGGCGGAACTTGTGGCGCTGGGGATTGGCGATGGGCCCACGACGCGCAGCGTCCGCGTGCGGATCGACGACGGCCACGGACATGTGGTCGATTCGCCGAGTGTCTTATTGACGTTAAACAACGCGGCGCCATCGGCGGCCATCGCAGGCACCAGTTCCGGCAAAAAAGGACAGTCGCCGAAGTTAACGTTCTAGGACATTGACCAGGCAGAGGCCGACAACGCTGAGTCGTTCACCTATGACATTGACTGGGACGGCAACGGAAGCGTCGACCAGACGGTGGTCGGCCCCGGCGGCGGGGTGAACGTGAACCACAGCTACGCCGCAGCGGCCGCCTACACCCTTCGCGCCACGGCCACCGACAAAGATGGCGGCGTGAGCCCGCTGGCGATGCACGCCGTCACGATTAACTCCACGGTCACGACCGAGGTCGCCGTGGTGGCGCTCGACGCCAAGCAGGTCTACAAGTTCGACACGGCGGGAACGGGAACGTTGTTCGCCGATGCCGCGGACGGGCTGTTCACCCCCATCGGCGCCGTCTATGACGCGGCCGGCAACCTATACGTTTCCGACGTGATCGCCGGCATCGCCGGCACGGTCTACAAGTTCAACGCGGCCGGCGTGGGAACAGTGTTCGCCGACTTTTTCGACGGCGTGGTGAGTCCGGCCGGGCTGGCAGTCGACGCCAGCGGCAATCTGTACGTCGCCAACTACCTGGGCAATTCGATCAGCAAAATCACGCCGACCGGCGTGGGGAGCGTTTTTGCTGACGCCAGCGACGGCGTAAATCGGCCGTTCGACGTGGCGGTCAACGCGGCCGACGGTTCGGTGTACGTGGCCAATCTGGACAACAAACAGATTCTGAAATTCGATTCGGCCGGCAACGGCAGCGTGTTTGCCGATGCCGCGGACGGACTGTTCACGCCCATTGGCGTGGCGGTCGACGCCGGCGGCAACGTCTACGTCAGCGATGTGTTGACCAACAAGATCATCAAGTTCAATCCGGCCGGCATCGGCAGCCTGTTTGCCGACATTGCCGACGGAGTGGTGACCCCCACCGGCATGAGCTTTGACGACGACGGCAATCTGTACGTGGCGAACTACCTAGCGGACACGGTCGCCAAGATCACTCCGGCCGGCGTGGGCAGCCTGTTTGCCGACATTACCGACGGCGTAAACCATCCGTTCGACGTGGCGGTTGGCTCGGTGGTGGGCGGCATGTCCGCGCCCGCGGGCGCTGGCGCCAAATCGGCGGGCACACTGAGTTCCGCCTTGAACACGCTCATCGGACTGTCGCGACTGGCCACAAGCCGGGCGACAACGGCGGCGGAAACCGCGACCGTCGCTGCGGCAACCAGCGGCGGCATCGTGGCGGGCGGAAGTTTTTCCACGGACGCAGGCGGCTCGCCTTCCAGCCGCGCCACGCAACTGACCACCGCTCGCCGCCGGATGCTGGTGGCCCACGCCGTCGACGAAGCGCTCCGTGAGGCGGGCTTGGCAGACGCCGTTGAGGAATTGGCCCGCGCGCGGCACCTGGGCCGCGGTCGGCGGTAGGGTAAAGCGCAATGAGGCGCGAAACCTGACATAGCCACCCCGCTGGGCTAGGGGCTATAGTTCGGCCATGAAAGCCGACGTTGTCACCAAGCCGAGCGCCGCGCAGGCCGAGCGTGAGTTGGCGGCCGAAGGCGCCGACGTCCAAAACTGGCTGGTGCTGGCGGTCCATTTGGTGCTGTTTCGCATCGGCTGGGTGTTCAAGACCGAAAGCGTGATCGTACCGGCGCTGGTCGACGTGATGGCCGGGCCGGGTTGGGTGCGCGGTTGCTTGCCGGTGCTCAACCGGTTGGGACAAAGTGTGCCTCCGGCGCTGTTGGCCGAGCGGCTCAAACGGATGCCCTATAAGCGGACCGCGCTGTGCGGGGCGATGCTGGCGATGGGCGCCCTGATGCTGATCGAAGGCGCCGTCTGCCTGAAGGTGGATAGGCTCGACTACGCTTGGATGCCACCGTTGTTCTTGGCGGTCTACACGGCCTTCAGTGCGGCGGCCGGCCTGCACCAGATGGCCTGGGGCACAACGCAGGGAAAACTGGTGCGGGCTCATTGGCGCGGCCGGCTGTTCACCGTGGCCACCTGCGCCGGCGTGATTCCGTCCGCGTTGCTGGCGTGGTGGTTGCTCGACGGTTGGCTGGCTCGGGCCGACGGCGGGTTCGGGCTGTGTTTCCTGGCGTGCGGCGGCGTGCTGTGCGCGTCGGCCGTAACGGCGCTTGGACTGGCCGAACGCGCCGAAGCGTCGTCCGGAGAGGGAGGCGGCGAGGGCCGTCATTGGCTCGCCGACGCATGGCGCGTGCTTGCTGGCGACGCCGACTTTCGTTGGCTGTGTCTGGTGGCGATGTTGTTCGGCGCCGTGCCTATCTTGTTTCCACATTATCAGAGCCTGGCTCGCGAGCGATTGGGAATTACCGGCGGCGACCTGGCGTGGTTTGTGGTGACGCAGAATCTGGCGCTGGGGCTGGTGAGCCTGGTCACCGGACCGCTGGCCGATCGTCGCGGCAATCGGGCGGCGCTGCGGCTATTGATTTTCGCCACGGCCATTACGCCTGTGCTGGCGATTGGCCTGGTGCACCTGGACGTGGCCGTGGGCCGGTCGTGTTACTGGCTGGTGTTCGCACCGCTGGGCCTGACGCCCGTCACGCTTAAGACGCTGGTCAATTACACCTTGGAATTGGCCCCACGCGACGAGCATCCTCGTTATTTGAGCACTATCAGCCTGTGCGTGCTGGCGCCATTTCTGGCCTCGCCGCTGGTGGGGTGGTTAGTTGACCTAACCAGCTATGAGGCTGTGCTTTTGGCCGGGGCGGCGGTCATTTTCTTGTCGGGCGTGCTGACGCGGTGGCTCGTCGAACCGCGACACCACGACAATGCCGCTCCGCCAGCCTGACCGCGTGGGCGTTCTCCGTTGCGGCTGCGACTTGCGCGCGGTCTGGCACAGTCCGTCGGTCGGCGACGGGCCTTGGTTGTGGCCTGAAAATCTGTCCCTCCCCCTGCTTTCACGGCCCCGAACGGCCTAGTAGACTGACCATTGCGCCGCATCATCGGGCTGGCTTGGGGTTCGCCTAGACCTGCGGCGGCGCTCCTTTGCCGTTTCCATTGTTTCATTGGGGAATTGTTGGATGCTGATCGATCACGCCTCGCAGGTGTGCCCATTTACGGAGGAACATCAGGCGTTTCGCCAAGCCCTGCGGCGCTTCGTCGACAAGGAAATCAATCCTCACGTCGAAGCCTGGGAAGAGGCCGAGATTTTTCCC
>CAYWTU010000599.1:0-3534 GCA_964461275.1 uncultured Pirellulales bacterium
CAAACACGGCCTCCATGGCTGCCACGTGTGAGCGGCAACCTCATGTTCCGCGACGATGGCCGTACCATTCGATGTGTTTGCGCGGACAATAAGCCAAGCCCAATTCGGCGCACATCGGCTCCAGCCAAACCGCCCGCTCGACCAGTTCCTCGGGCGTTACGCCTTGCGGCATCAGCAGCACGCGACGCCGGTCGGCCGCGGGAAACTCGTCCAGCCAGGCCAGTGCGGCTGTCACGTCCTCAGGCCGGTCGATCACAAACTTGAGCTGATACGGATACTCAGCGAGCAGTCGGCGGATCACGCCCGGGGCGTGCCGCGAGCGTTCGTGCCGCACGGCCCAGCGCCCCTCGCGAGCCGCCGGCGGCGCCGAGCCGCGAAGCTTGGGGCTGATCGACATCAGGTCGCAATGGACCGGCAGGTGCAACGTCCCTGCTGTTTCGATCGTGACGTGCCGGCCGCGAACTTTCAGCCCCTCGCAAAGTGGCGCCAATTCGGCGAACAACATCGGTTCGCCGCCGGTGATCACCACGTGTTCGATCGGCTGGCGATCGGCGGCGCTCAGAATTTCCTCGACTGCCAGATCGTCTCCCTCGGGCGCCCAGGAAGTGAACGGAGTATCGCAAAACCAACAACGGAGATTGCAGCCGCTGGTGCGAACGAACAGGCTCTCGGTTCCGGTGAGAAACCCTTCGCCTTGCCTCGAAACGTAGATTTCAGCCACACGCACGGCGGGTTGGGCTCAGCGGCGTCAGGCGGCGGGATAGGGCAGCGGATCGACCATCTCCGCCGCCGCGAAACCTTTGCGGCGCAATTGACAGGCGTCGCAACGGCCGCAGGGCCGCCCTTCGCCCAGCGGATCGTAACAGGAGTGGGTCAGGCCGAAGTCCACGCCCAGTTGCTTGCCTCGTTCAATGATCTGCGCCTTAGTTAGGTTAATCAGCGGGGCGTGAATGCGAAACGCCAGCGCCCCTTCGACGCCCGCCTTGGTGGCCAGGTTGGCCAGCCGGGCAAACGCCGCGATGAATTCCGGCCGACAGTCGGGGTAGCCGCTGTAATCGAGCGCGTTGACGCCGATAAAAATGTCGGCCGAGGCGGTCACCTCGGCTAGAGCCAAGGCCAGCGACAACAGCACCGTGTTGCGGGCGGGCACATAGGTGACTGGAATGCCGCTGGCCAGGGCTTCGTCGGGCCGATCCTTGGGCACGGCGATGTCGGCCGTCAGCGCGCTGTTGCCGAATTGCGCCAGGTCCAATCGTTGTGTCCAGTGTTTTGCGACACCCAGCGCCTGGGCCACGCGCTGGGCCGCCGTAAGCTCGTAGCGATGCCGCTGCCCATAGTCGACCGTCAGTGCGTGCAGAGCGAAGCCTTGCTCGCGGGCGAGGGCCGCCGCCGTAGCCGAGTCTAATCCGCCGGACAACAACACAATGGCCGTGCGAGTCATAGCAGTGCAGCGGTTATAGGGGGGTGCGGTCTCATGGCGACGTCGCCGCGCCCAGTTGCAGGTCGACGCCAGGCACGCTCAGTATAAAGTCCTTGCCGAACGCCTGACTGGCGGTGGCGAACCCCGTTGGTCCTTCGTTGGCGAGCAACCGCTCGATCACCGCCAGGCTGGTCGCCACGGTCAACGGATAGCCACCCGGCGTCTCCAATGTCGCCTCAACCGAGCGTCCGGCGTCGTCCGCCACTTTGCCCCACAGGGAGGCACGCCCCGTCTCCAGTTCGTCGCGATCGGGCCCCGTCACCGTTCGCCCGACCCACCACTTGAGCAATCGCTGTACGGGCGCTGCCCCGAGCGCCGGCAACAACCAGCGAATGCGGCGAATTCGCAGCACCGCCTGCGGAGGCATCGCGGTGTACACTTCGATATTAGGAATGCCCGTCGAATAGTAGGCGCTGGCCACGTCTCCCCAGGGGATCGTCACGGCGTGCCGCGGCCGATCGCGAAACGGAATCTCGCGCTGCTTCCAAGCCGACGGGACCGCTTGAATTCGGCCGTCGATCCGCGCCTTACCACCGTGCGGCAGACCTTCGATCATGGTCTTGGTAGTGCCGGGGCTGAGCGTGCCGTCGCTGGCGAAGGCCAATTGCAGGTGCGTGGCGCTGGGCAGCGCCGCCTTGAGCGTGGCGGCCAAGCAATCGGACGGGACAACATCGAATCCGACGGCCGGCATCAGCGCCACCATGGCCCGTTGGGCTTGTTCGTGCCGCGCTGCGGCCGCTTCGATCACGTCGATCTCACCTGTAATGTCGGTGTAGTGCATGCCCGCCAGCAGGCAGGCCTCGATCATGGGCACGGCGGTGGCTGAAAACGGCCCGGCGCAGTGCAACACGGCCTGCATCCCGTGCAGGTTGCGCACGATGCCGTCGACCGTGGTTAGGCCGAACACCCTGGAGGGGCACGCCAACTTGGCGGCCAGTGCGGCGATCTGCTCGGCATTTCGCCCAGCCAGAACCGGCCTCATGCCGCGCCTCACCGCCTCGGCCGCAATGAGCCGACCGGTGTAGCCGTTGGCGCCGTAGATCATCCACGCCTTGTCGACCGTCATTTGTCTTCGCCGCCGCGCGAGGTTCGATTATTCCAGGCTGGGCGCCGTGCCATCCACGGCGTCGACGCGTCCCGACGCCTATTCTAAATGACCTGGTATGATCTTGGGAGGCGCGACCGAGGAGCGCGGGAATTGGGCAGGGTGTCGTTGAGCGGCGAGAATGGCTAACCATTAGCAACGATGGTTTCGCCGCGAATGAGTTGCACAAAGTCGCCGTAGGAACTGCGCCGCTCAACGACGCCCTAGCGCGTCGCGGATCTCGCTCATAGAGCCAGTCCCCCAGAATCGTGGGCGCTAATCTAAATAGTTTGACACGATTCGGGGAGGCGACATCCCCGTAGCGGCGGCGTCCCGCCGCCGAGAATCGCCTCGAAGACATCCACTGCGAAGCCCATGGCGGCGAGACGCCGCCACGACGACGAAATTCTTTCTGGAATCGTGCAAGGCTATTTGGCGAATTCTGCATGGCAGGGTGAACCGACTCACCGCCGACCGCAGGGGAACCGGTCAACGCCACAGTCCATGTTCGCCAGTTACGGCGTAGCGTTTTCGTCGTCGTCAGCCGTGACCGGAGCGTCGGTTCCAAGCACATGGTCCGTGAACTTGCAGTCGATCACGGTTCTGCCGCGCTCATTGGCTTGGACGATCACCAGCGTGGCAGGCAAGTCGAACGACTTGACGTGCCGCCAGGTTTGCCGCACGAGAAGGCTGGAGCTCAATTGTTGTTCGTTGCCCGTCCAAGTGCTCACGACGAACGTCGTGGGCAGGTACTTCCCCTCAGCGTTCCATTCCAGGTCGAGCACCGAGATGACGAACCGGCCGCTTGGGCCCGATTGCCGTTCCACCTCACGCACGGCGTGCTCGCGTACCCGATAGGCGCTGCCCATGGCATTGCCTTCCAGCACCATCCGCCGCCCCAGCACGTGCTCGGCAGGCGCCGCATCGTCGGCGACAAGCTGCAGTCCTGGGTGTGGACGCGCGACATGGA
>CAYWTU010000600.1:0-3532 GCA_964461275.1 uncultured Pirellulales bacterium
GGTCGGAGCCCGCCGACATTGCGTACGGTGTCGACGTGTTTTCGTTCGGGCGGCGCCTACTCGGCGCGCAGTGCTTCCACGGGGTCCATGAGCGCCGCGCGTCGCGCCGGATACAGGCCGAAACCCACGCCCACCAGCATCGCTACGGAAAACGCCACCAGCGGCGCGCCGGGCGACAGGCTCACCGTGATGCCCGACAGTCGGCCGATGAGTCCGGGCACGACCATTCCCACCAGCACGCCCAGCGCGCCGCCGGTGGCCGAGAGCACAGCCGTCTCCACGACAAACTGGTGAATGATGTCCCGGCGTCGGGCCCCCAGCGCCCTGCGAATGCCGATTTCACGCGTCCGCTCGGTGATCGTGGCCAGCATGATGTTCATGATCCCGATGCCACCGACCAACAGCGAGATGCTGCCGATGGAGCCCAGCACCACGTTGAATATCCGCTTGGTTTTCTCGGCCTGCTCGAGCAATTCCAGGGGGACCGTGATGGCGAAATCATGTTGAGGGTGGAATTCATCGAGCAAGCATTGCAGGCTGGCGGCCGTGGGACGGACGCTTTCCATCGCGTCGCAGCGAACCGTGATCTGAGTCAGGTCCAGCCGCTCGTAAGTGAAACTGCCTTGCTTGCCGTAAAACAACATCTGGCCGAAGCGAGCTCGGTCGGTAGTCAGCGGAATGTAGACGTCGCGATTGTAGTCTTGAGCGCTCAAGCTCGTGCCGATGCCGGCCGACGGCGCGCGGCGGCGCGTCACGCCGATGATTTGGTAGTAGTGGTTCGGGCCGATGCGGACGCTTTTGTCGACGGGGTTTTCATAGGGGAACAGTTCCTCGCCCAACTCGGCGCCCAGGACGCACACGTTGCGGCAGGTTGACAGGTCGAGTTCCTGCAAGAACCGACCTTGGCTGATCATCAGGCCGTTCATCTGGTCATAGTCGGGCGTGGCTCCCACCACGCGCCCCTCAAGTTCCAGCGCCACGCGGCTAAGTCGGCGGAGGAAGTTCCTCAGCCGACCCGGCTGTGGGGGCGGGTCGAACGACCGGCTCGGCATCGGGTCCAGGCGGACGCGGCTGGAGCTGGCGGGCAGCGTTTCCGGGAGTGTCGCGCTCATTGATCCAAATCCCTCGCTCGTCGAACTCCATCCAGTCCAGGTCGCGCAGCAGGTCCATCCGCGACGATTCGTACGCCACCCAGCCTCCAATCAGGCCGTTCTTGGCGGACAACAAGCTCTGAAAAGCACTCAACAAGTACAGCGTGGCGCTGCGGTCGTTGGCCTGGCCCAGTCGAATGGTCGATTGGGCCTCGTCCACCTGCCGCGCGGCAACGGCCAACTGCTGCCGGGCGATTTCGAACTGAAAACGGTTCAACTCCAGGGCCCGCAACTCGCGGCGCACGTCGCGGCGAATGGCGTCTTCGGCCGCCATGTATCGGCGGCGAACCTGTTGCGCGAGGCCGGCGCCACAGGCCGATCGGGAAGATCCCAGCGCGGGCTGGTCTCGCGCTCCGCAAGGATGCCGTAACTGTCGCGGTCGGCCTTGGCTCGATAGGCGGCGCGCGAGCACCCCGCAACGAGCGCCAGCGACATCAGCGCCAGCGTCGTACGACGGACGGCGGTTCTTGTGTGCGCAGCGGGCATCGGGCGCCGCGTAATGCGGTTTCAAGTAAGGGATGTTGCGAGGCGACGAGATCGAACAGACGAGCAGTGTCGTTGGCGCAGCGCGATTGGTGACGGCGCACGATCACGCACCGTGCGCCGTCTCTGCCACAGCTCCAACAACCGAGGGGGCGGGATTCTAGGCCAACTACCCGCCCGACGGTAGCCCGCCAATACTCCGCGCCGGCCGACGCTATTTCCCCCAGTCCCGCCCCGTTTCCTGGCTTTCCGCAGTGGCGGACTCGCTAGTTCCAACTTGAGCGACCACGCGACGACCGGAATAACTGGTCCAACCGCATCCCCCGGCGGCGGCTGGGCAGATCACGCCGGTCGGGTGGCAAAACTGGTTTGACTTGGAGCCGGCCGCGCCACAGGTTTCAGCGGGGACATTCCGCGCCCACGGTGGGCGTCGGTAGGCCGTCGTTTCGGAGACAATCGGGATGAGCGACGATCATACAAGTCTGATGTCCGTCGGCGCTGAGTTGGCCTGCTACCCGTTCACCGGCGCCACCAGTTGCGATCCGGCCGTTTCACCTTACCTGTGGGACGAAGATCGGGCCTGGGACGCCGCCGACCTGATGCTCCGCGAACAGAACTTCCGTCGCCGCCAGCACCTTTTGCCCCTGACCGCGATGGTGGAACATGCCTGACCAAGCGTCCGCTGTCGAATCGCCCAATGCGCAAGAACAGCACCGGCTCCGCGGTCGCGTTCTCGTGGCCGACGATGACCCGGCCATGGTGCGGTTGCTGTCATCGCTGCTGTCGAAGAACGGGTACTTCGTGGAAACGGCGGCCGACGGTTTGCAGGCGATTCAAATGGCGCAGGACACCTGCCCGGACTTTCTGATCGTCGACTGGGAGATGCCGGGGCTGACCGGTCCGGAGGTTTGCCGGCGGATTCGCGAGGCGGAACTGCCTCGCTACGTGTACACGCTGCTGCTGACGGCGCGTTCCAAGATGGACGACGTGGTGCAGGGGCTGGAGGCCGGCGCGGACGACTTCTTGTCCAAGCCCGTGGTCTCGACGGAACTTTTGGCGCGGCTGCATGCAGGTCGCCGGGTGCTCGACTTGGAGGCCTGCCTGCTGCGGACCGCGGCCCAGGACCCGCTGACCGGCGTGCTCAATCGCCGGGCGTTCTTCGAGCAATTCAACCGCGAGTGGTCGCGGTCGTCGCGCTATGGGTTGCCGATGTCATGCGTCATTTTGGACGTGGACTTTTTCAAGAGCGTCAACGACCGCTACGGCCACGCCACCGGCGACCAGGTGATTCAGTTGGTCGCCAATTTGATGACGGAGTTCAGTCGAGCCAGCGATTACGTCTGCCGGCTGGGAGGCGAAGAATTCTGCGCTCTATTGCCTGAAACCGACGAATCGCAGGCGGCCGTCTGGGCCGACCGAGTGCGGCAAGCGCTGCCCGAACGAGCGGCCAAGATTCTTCCCGACGCCCAACAAGTGACTGGCAGCTTTGGCGTGGCGGGCCGCAGCCCGGACGTCTCCACGCCGGAGTCCCTGGTTGACCGCGCGGACCAGGCGTTGTTGGCGTCTAAGCAGTGCGGCCGCAACCGCGTGATCCAGCATCGCTCGCTGGACGAAATCACGGCGGAAACGGCCGAAATTGGCAAATACAGCGACCTGTTTACCCATGTGACCGCCAACGACGTAATGACGCAGCCGATCTCGGCATTGGCCGACGCGGACGACTTGGACCACGCGAGCAAATTTCTGATTCGGTTGGGGATCAATTCGGCCCCGGTCGTGGACGCTCACGGACTATTGGTTGGCATCCTATCGGAAAAAGACGTGCTGGCCAGTTTGTCTGAAAGCGGCGCGTGGCAACGTCGGGTGGAAGAGGTGATGACGCGGCACGTCGTCAGCTT
>CAYWTU010000601.1:0-3526 GCA_964461275.1 uncultured Pirellulales bacterium
GATCCAACCACATACGGCGATACCTGGCCAGAGAATCAAGGCCATTACCACGCAGAAACCGGCGCCGAGCGGCGTGGCGTCGGGGTTTTTGGGCGGCGGCGCATAATTGACGGCAATGACAATGCCGATCCACAGAATAAGTAGAAACGCTGCCAGGCTCAGCACGAACCAACCGCGCCATTGCTGAGGATAGTAAACGGCAATTGTCGAAGATCGATCGTCGGTCATAGGCCCTGCAATTGTGGAGTGCTATTTCCCCGGCAACAGCGTCAGCGTGTGAATCGTATCGCCGGGCAACAGCGGCGTCGGCTCGCCCTTGACCCAGTCGGAGTGGCCGGCGCGATAGTGCGGCGACAACGGATGCCCACTTTGGCCGCACGGCATATGCAGGTAGCCCTTGTCCTCTTTGCCGGGCGACACGGCCATCCGCTGCGAGGCGCCGCCATCAGGCGATTGAATGCGGGGGATGTTGGCGTCGTCGCCGAAAAACTGGTCTTTGGGCATGTCGAGCAAGGCGCCTGCCAGCGGAATCACGTCGCTGAAGGGGTGTTTGATGCGGGCGGTGTTCTGGCTGCCCCAGGTGAACGTGTCCACCGTGTGCTTGACTTCGTGAACATGGGCGAGGACGCCGTCCAGGGCATCAATGTACAAGTCTTCCCACGATTCATATTTGGGGTCCAGTAGGTGCATCGGCCGCTCGTGAACCAGTTTCCAGGCGGCCCCCTCCATCATTTCCACCTTGGGCACGTCGAACTTGGGATCGAGTTTCTTGCACGGCGCAATCAGCGGCCGCAGCACGCGCGGCAAGACCTGTTGGCGGAACTCGCGAACCAAGGCAAAACCGACCGAATCTGGCGCCGCCCGGCCGCCCCAGTCTTGCACGTATTTTTTCATCGGCCGCCGATAAGGAACTTCGGCCATCGCGGCATCGGTCAGCGCCTCGAGCATCAGTTCGCGCCAAGGGGCCAAGAACAGCGCGCGATCGTCGAGCTGCGTGGCCAGCATGTCGGACTCGTCGGCCTTGTCGAGCGCCAACAGGTCGTCGCGAATCTGTCCGGCCCGGGCGCCCAGGTCGTAGCTGCCAAAGCCAAGCTTGGCCAGCTTGTCGCCGCCGACGACGCGGGCGTTGGCGGTCCAAATTCTGCCGTTGGCTGGATTCGTGATTTTGGGATACTCGTCGGGCTTGAGCCATCCGTCCCAGCGATTTTTTCCGTCAGCCCAGGAGGTGGGAAGCCGCCCTTCGTAGCCGACGCGGCGCGGAATGCGACCTAGGATGGTCCAACCAATTTGCCCCCGATTGTCTGCGCAGGTGAAGTTTTGGGCGGGCGAACCGCACTCGGCCGCCAGTCGGAGCGCCTCATCCAGGCTGCTGACCTTCTCCATCTGCAACAGCTTCATGTTGACCGCTTCTTTGTCGTGCGCCACCCAGCGTAGCGCCAGCGGGCGACCGCGGGCGTCGTGTGCCACGATCGGCCCCCATAGGGTCGAGTCGATTTCCAGCGTTTCGCCGGCGGCCCCTTTGACCTCAATCGCCTCGGTGTGTTTCTCGAACTTCTTTTTGCCCGCCGGAGTGCGGTACGATTCGGGGTCGTCCGGGTCGACCTCAACGGTCACCAAATCGACCCAATCACCCTCGCTGTTGGTGAAGCCCCAGGCGACGTGCCCGTTGGATCCCACGACCATGGCCGGCGTGCCGGGGAGCGTAACGCCGCTAATGTCGACTTCCTTGCCCGCTTCGGAATAAATGAACCGCGCGCGGTACCAGATGTGCGGCACGCGGATGTCCAGGTGCATGTCATTGGCCAGAATTGCTCCGCCGTGTTTGCTGCGTTTGGCGTCGATTGCCCAATTGTTGCTGCCGCGGTGCATGTTGCTTTCCCAACGAATCGACTGCGCTCGTCGGGCCAGGCGGCGAGGTGCGGGCGGCACGATTGCCGCGGCCTTAGCGGGAGCTGGCTCTTCGACCGAGGGGGGCAGATCGTCGGGCGACCCTTGGTCAGGCGCATCGCCCGGCGGCGCGGAAATCGCCGCGTCGCCGCGGAGATTCATCACTGCGGGGCCAGGTATTGGCGGCGTCTCGAATGGCTCGCCCTCGATCGGCGCGTCCCACTGAGTTCCTTGGGCAGCCAAGAAGGCGAACATCTCGGGGGGCAGCGCCGCTTGCATCGTCCCGAGCGCCGCCTCTTCCTTGCGGACGTGGTCTTGCAAGTCGAGGTACATTGCCAACAGGACCAGCACGGTGTCCTCGGCGGTCCACGGCTTCGGTTCGACCGGCTGCGACTTCCAGATCATGGGGTCAAGCCCCAGGACATAGTATTCAAACGGTTTGGCGGCCAGCGACTTGAGGCCCGCGTTCACCCCTTCGACATAGTTTTCCATGATCCCGCGGTCGCCGTCGTTGTAGCCCAACACCACCTGGGCCGCCCGATCGCGAAAGCGATGAAGACGGACCTGCTTATCGTGGTCGAGCAAGCCGGCGCCCAGCAGTTCCGACATCTCACCCGCCGCCGCCCGGCGCAACAGGTCAATATGAAAGAAACGCTCCTGTCCGTGCAGAAAGCCCGTGGCGAAGGCCAGATCGTCGCGGCTCTGGGCGCGAATGGTCGGAATACCCAGCGCGTCGCGTTCGATCTTCACGGCCGCCTTGGGGCCCGGCAGCTCCAGCTTGGCGAGATTCACTTCGCCGTCGAGCTGCGCCAAGCTGCCGCGGATCGTGCCATAACCGTACCAGGCGGCCGCGACCACCGCGCCGACGATGGCCAGCAAGACCAGCGCCGGAATGTAGCGGCGCCAACTGACGACCCGCCAAACGAACCGCCAGACCATGGCCAGGGCGTCGCCCACGGTCCCCAAGATTTTGCCTACCGAAATTGCGCGAGGCATATCGAATTGCTCAAGGGTCGAGGTACGCGGATTCGCGCCGCGCACTGGGTAAGAATTACGATTCGAGCGCGTCCCCAGGCCTGATTCCGGGGAACGGCAGTACTCCAGCCTAACCGCCCCGGGCGGCGACGAACAACTGCGGTGTGTGGGAAGGACCTACGGCGCCGTTGTAGACGGCAAAATCAGCACCACCCGAAAGCCGATCTGGGCGCTGCGAACGCCAGGCGGCGCCGACTGCCGAAGCGCACCACTGGGCGGCCCGTCGGTCGCGTCGGCCGTCCCACCGCGGACGACGCGCCGCGTGCCCGTCGCGGGACCCTGGGAGTCGATCGTCGTCGTGGTCGACAAGGGCGCGTACCAATCTTGGCACCATTCACCGACGTTGCCCAGCATGTCGAACAAGCCCCTGGCGCTGGGGGCTTTGGTGGCCACGCGATGCGTCCCCTCGGCGAGCCAGGCGTAATCGGCCAGCCAGGCCGCTTGGTTTCCGAAGAATTCTCGTGTGCCGGCGTCTCCACGACAGGCCCAACTCCACTCGGCCTCGGTCGGTAGGCGGTAATGCCGGCCGGCCTCCCGTTCTGCGTCCACGTCCGACAGCCGGCGACAAAATTCTTGGGCCTCGTCCCAGGTGATCTGTTCCACC
>CAYWTU010000602.1:0-3517 GCA_964461275.1 uncultured Pirellulales bacterium
GCGGCAGCGCAGGAACTCATGAAGGACCTCTGGGGACACCTGCCGAACAGGGTCAAAGAGCAGATGTTGCAGTCGTCGATGGAAGAGTTCCTGCCCAAGTATCAGGCGCTCATCGAGGAATACTTCAAACGGCTGATCGACGAACATTCGCAGGCCCCGCAATAGGAGCGCGCACGATGGCCCAACCTTGGCGGCTTTTTCGCAACGCTCCGCGGCGCTGGATGACCGCCGCGCTGTTGGCTCCATGGCTCCTGCACGTTTCGGCTCGCGCGGCCGACCCACCCGATGCGCCGTCCGAGCAGTTGGCGGCGGAACTGCTGACGCCTGTTGCCGAGCAATGCGTCACCCGCGGACTGAACTTTCTGGCGGCCCAACAGCAGGAAGACGGGTCGTTTGGCGCCGGCACCTACGGCCGCAACGTGGCCGTCAGCGCTCTGGCGGGGATGGCCTTCATGTCGGCCGGCAGCACTCCGGGCCGCGGACCGTATGGCCAGGAGGTGCTGCGCTGTCTGGATTATGTACTGAGCAATATGCAGGATTCGGGGTTTATCGTGGTGTCCGGCTCCAGTAGTCACGGGCCGATGTACGGCCACGGCTTCGCCACGCTGTTCTTGTCCGAGTGCTACGGCATGGCGCCGGAGCGCGAAGATCTGCGCGAAAAACTGTCGAAGGCGGTCGATCTGATCGTGCAAACGCAGAATCGCGAGGGAGGCTGGCGCTATCAGCCGCAACGCCGCGACGCAGACATTTCAGTCACCATCTGCCAGGTGATGGCTCTCCGCGCGGCACGCAATGCTGGGCTACACGTGCCGCACGAAACGATCGACCAATGCATTGATTATGTCCGCAAGAGCCAGAATCCCGACGGCGGTTTTATGTACATGATCCAGGGGGGCGCCAGCGCGTTTCCGCGGTCGGCGGCGGGGGTGGTGGCGCTGTACAGCGCCGGCGTGTATGAAGGCCCGGAGATCGAAAAGGGGCTCAACTACCTGCTCCAACACTTGCCGCGAGGCGGCTTTCGGCGCGAAAGCCACTATTACTACGGCCAGTATTACGCGGTGCAGGCGATGTGGCACGCCGGAGGCAAATTCTGGGCCGAGTGGTTTCCCGCCATTCGCGACGAGCTGGTAAAGTTGCAGCGGCCCGAGGGAGCCTGGGATGACACCATCTCACGCGAGTACGGCACCGCCATGGCCTGCATCATCTTGCAGATCCCCAACAACTACTTGCCCATTTTTCAGCGGTAGGCGTCGGCACGAAAGAATCGGTTGCGCTCATCCATGTCAGGAAAGGAAGCAAACGCGGTAGAGACCTGCCATACAGGACCTTCAGAAGCTATAAGGGTGTCGTTGAGCGGCGCATTTCCTACGGCGACTCATTGCAACGCACTGGCCGCAAAACGCACCGAGAATCGCCGCTCGGCGTTTCGCCGCCATGGGCATCGGAATGGCTGTCTTCGAGGAAGTTCTCGGCGGCGAGACGCCGCCGCTACGGGGATGTCGCCTCCCCAAATCGTGTCAAGCCATTTCGATGGACGACTTACGGGCTGACACTTCTCACTCCCCCGCCACCTGTGCCGGCGACATCAAGTACGCGAACAGGTCGCGAATCTCCGGGGGAGATAGCAGGTCCAACAGGCCGTCGGGCATCAGCGACAGCCGCGTTGGCTCGTGCTGTTCAATGTCCTTGACGGCGATCGCCACGCGATCGGTCGCGGTCTGCACCTCCCAGGTCTGCTCGGTCCGCGTGAGCACCACGCCCTGAATCACTCGCCCGTCTGTCAGCGACAGCGTGGTCAGCCGAAAATTCTCGGCCAGCGTGGCGCTGGGGTCGACGATGTTCTCCACCAAAAAATCGAGGTTGCTCCGCTGCGAGCCGGTCAGGTCGGGGCCGATCTTGCCCCCTTCGCCAAACAGCGTGTGGCACTTGGCGCAGCTCTTGTCCCAGTGCCGGCGGCCGGCCCGCAGGTCGGCGCTTTCCAGTCCTTGGCCGGAAAGCCGTTGTTTGAGTTCGACGATCGTTCGGCCGCGATCGCCCGACAGCGGCCGCAGTTCCGGCCAGGCCCGTTGCAACGCGCCGGTCAGTTTCTCTTCCCCCAGGGCGTACATTTGCCGGACCTGCGTCACGCTAATCAGGTCGCGACCCAGGCGGCCGCCGGCCACGGCCTCGACCAGGGCGTGGGCGAAGTTCGGCCGAGCCACCAGCGTATCGAGCGCCGCATCGCGGGCCGTGGGATGCATTCGGCCGACCCCTTCGACCAACAGCTCGGGCGTGTGCGGGTCGTCGAACGCGGCCAGCCCGCGAATCGCCGCCTCGGCCACGTCGAAATCGCCGAGCAGGCTCTGCAAAAACTGGGCGCCGTCGTCGGGCCGGGCGTTCACCAGCGATTGGATCGCCGCGCGACGGGCGTCGGGATCGGCCGACTTGTCTTGCGCCAAGCGCCGCAGTTCATCGACCGCTTGACCGTCGCCAAAGACCACCGATATTGCCCGCACCAATGCCAGCGTTCGTTCGTCGTCGCGCTGGGTGGCCCGTTGCACCTTGGACCACGACGGCGGCGGGTCCATCCGCCGCACGCCCCGCAGCGCCTCGGCCATGCCGGTCAACAGGTCGCGACGAACGACGCCGTCGGCCGTTTCAGCAAGCAAGACGGCCAACGCTTCGAGCACCGCCGGGTACGCGGCTGCATGCTGCGTCAACCGCCGGGCAGCGAATTGCCGAATCAGCGGAATCTGGGCGTTGGCGGACAACAGGAGCGCATTGTCCCAATCGGTCGTGACCCACGGTTCGAGGCCGTACCACAGGATGAGCGGATAGACGCGGTCCTGGGCCAAGTCGGGCGTCCGAACCAGCCCGGCCAGCGCTGCCCCTAACTCGCCGCGCTGGGTCACCGGCAGTTTTTGCAGCGAAGACGCCAAATAGAGAAGCACCAACCCCGACTCCTCCGACAAGGCTTGCTGCACCAAGCGCTCGGACGCGGCCCGAGACAGGGAATCGTGCTCCACCAGCAGCCGCACGATCCAGGCCCGCACGTGTTCGTTTGGGTGCCCCAGTTGTTCAACTAGCCATGCCTCGTCGGTTCGGTCGGTGACGTGCATCGCCCATAGGTAGCGGAGCCGATCGGTCAATTCGGGCGCCTCGGAAAACCGGTTTCGCAGGTTGACGCGCAGCGCTCGGGTGTCGGCATCGGGGTCCAAATGCCGCTCGCGGAGCATCTGCCGGGCCTGCCGGGCGATCCACTCGTTGCGATCGGTCAGTAGTTCCACGAGTTGGTTGGCGCTTGCGCCGACGAGATCGGGCAGCGGCCGCCGCTCGTGGCCGTAGCCCAAATGAAAAACCCGGCCCGAGCTGCGGTGGACGCCGTCGGCCTCGTGACATTCGCCCACGTCCGACCAATCGACCAACAGCACGCCGCCGTCCGGCGCCGGCACGAGGTCGATGCCGCGAAACCACGGATCGCTGGTAAAGAAACAGTCCTGGCCGTGTCGGGCGATGTAGCTGGCGCCGTGCCGCTGAA
>CAYWTU010000603.1:0-3515 GCA_964461275.1 uncultured Pirellulales bacterium
CGAAGGGTTGCTGACTCCCACAGCGGGAGAAGTTGAAGTGCTGGGACACCGCTGGGGCGCCGGCGACGAGGCAATCAAGCAGCGGATTGGCATCGCGCTGCAGGAGACCAAGCTGCCTGAGAAGCTGACGGTCATCGAGACCTTGCGCCTGTTTCGCAGCTTCTATCGACAAGGCCCCACGCCGGATACGGTAATGGGGCTGGTGTCGCTGGAAGAAAAGGCGCACAGTTGGGTCCGCAAGCTCTCGGGCGGTCAGCGGCAAAGGCTGGGGGTGGCCTGCGCCTTGGTGGGTGACCCCGATTTGCTGTTTCTGGACGAGCCGACGACCGGCCTGGACCCACAATCGCGACGGCAATTGTGGGACATCATCCGCGGATTCGGTCAGCAGGGGCGGACCGTATTGCTGACTACGCATTATATGGACGAAGCCGAGCGGCTCTGCGACCGGGTGGGCATTGTCGACCACGGCAAGCTAATCGCCTGCGACGCGCCGCGGCGGCTGATCGCCAGTTTGGGTGGCGAGCACGTGGTTGAGTTCTCGCTGGCCGTCGAAGCCGGCGATTTTCCGCCGGACTGGCTGGCCGACCTGCCGGCGGTCAACTCCGCGCATCGCGACGCAGAGCTGTACCGACTGGCGGTTGCGGAACCCCACGTGGCCCTGCCGGCGCTGCTGGCGCGGATCGCCCAGCACGGCGCCTCTCTGGCTAGCTTGACCACCCGGCACGCCAGCCTGGAAGACGTGTTCGTTACGCTCACGGGCCGACACTTGTTGGGCGACGAGGCCGCGGAACAGGCCGCGGCCTAACGCGATTGGAAATTGCCCACATGAAGGCCGATCTCGATTCGCCGACCGCCAAGGAGGGACGCGACTACCCCACGCACCCGCTGTGGCAAATCGTCCTCTCGCGAACGCGAGAGTTCTATCGGGAACCGGAAACCATATTCTGGGTCTACGGCTTTCCCGTGTTGATGGCGCTGGCGCTGGGTGTGGCGTTTCGCAACCAGCCGGTCGAGACGATCGCCGTGGCGGTCGTGACGGGTCCGCACGCCGATGCGTTGGCCCTAAGCCTGCGCGACGCGGATTCGTCCATCAGCAAGGCCGCAACATCGGCGGCCCAAAAACGCCGGTTTCAAGTCGTCACGGCCGACGCCGACGAGGCGCGTAAGCTGTTGCGGATCGGCAAGGTGGCGCTGATTGTGTCGGCCGACGCGCCGGCCAAATCGCGACCGGCGGAACAGCTTCCCATCGATCGCGTTGAGTTTAGCTACGACGCAACGCGGCCGGAAAGCGTCTTGGCCCGCGGCGCGGTGGACGACGCCTTGCAACGCGCCGCGGGACGAGTCGATCCCGTGACGGCCAGCGACACGACGGTGTCTGAGCCCGGCGCACGGTACATCGATTTTCTCATTCCGGGCCTGATCGGTGCGGGACTAATGGGAGGCGGACTGTGGGGCGTGGGGTTCGTGGTGGTCGACATGCGGGTTCGAAACCTGCTCAAGCGGTTCATCACCACGCCGATGAAGAAATCGGATTTCCTCGCGGGGCTGATGATCAGCCGGTTTGCGTTTCAGGTGACCGAGATTCTGGTGATGCTGCTGTTCGCCTGGCTGGCGTTCGGCGTGGTGATGCCGCGAGACTGGTTGGCGTTCTTGGCGCTGGTGGCGCTGGGTGGCTGGACGTTTTGCGGGATCGGTTTGCTGGTGGCCACGCGGGCGCGGACATTGGAAAGCGCCTCGGGTTGGATGAACCTGGTGATGCTGCCGATGTACGTTCTGTCGGGCATCTTCTTCAGCTCGGAGCGGTTTCCCGAGGCGGTACAGCCGCTGATTCGGCTGCTGCCGTTGACGGCGCTGATCGACGCGCTGCGAACCGTGATGCTCGAAGGGGCCGGTCTGGGGGGCCTGGGGGCGGAGATTGCCGTGCTGTTGGCCTGGAGCGTCGGCAGCTTCTGGCTGGCGCTGCGGCTGTTTCGCTGGTCGTAAGCGACGCCCTTAACGCCCCATGCGTCGGCATCCCAGCAAGGCGATTGCCACGACCGCCAAGACCCAAGCGGCGGGCTCGGGCACAACGTGCAGCTTGGCGATGTGGATCGACCACACGTTCGTGGCCGAGGCGAATTCCTGAAATGTCCAGAACGCGCCCGGCTCGCTGGGGTCGATCACCGTGGCGCTATAGTCGCCCCAGCGGTTGCGGCCTCCGAAGTTGGCCGTGCCCGTGCCGGACTGGAGTAATTGCGGCTGGCCGAATTGCATCTGCCCCAGTCCGTCAACTCGGCCAGCGACGGCGTACGCGCTGGCAAACTGATTGGGCCCGACGCCGGTGAAGCCGATGGCGGCGCGTCCCTGGAAGTCGACGGCAATCGAGCCGAAGGTGAACTCCAGGTCGGGGTCGTGAATCAGTCCTTCTTGCACAACGGACAGCGAATTCTCTTCCAGTTCAAACCAGCGCTGCGCTGCGCGGCCGTTGAACTCTACGGTCTGCGTTCCCCAAATGCTGCCGTTCACGCGGACGAATTCTCCAGAGTAGCCAGGCTGTGCATCCAAGGGCGGGGCGCCCAGCGGCTGTTCGGCCGTTGCCCGCAAGGGATAAGGCTCGATCGCCACCAGTTGAGGTGCGGACAGTGTTGGGTTGTCGATCGGCCCATTCACCTCTACATGCGCCAATCGGCCGTCGAAACCGGCCCGCGGCAACGCGACCAGCGGCGTCCGTCGCGCCCCTTGGTCGTAATCGACGACAGGCGTACTCGATAGCTCGAACAGCGACAAAACGTTGGACATCATCGTAGCCCGGGCGATGGTCGGAACGGGGGCCACCAGGTCGGCCTTGGGGACGATCAAGATGTGCTCGTCCACGGGAAATCCGCCTCCGGTATTGGGCTCGGCGTTGCCGCTGATGTACACACCTTCGGCGTCGAAGCCCAGGTGTGGAAAATCGAACCACGTCAAGTTGTTGGGATCGGCGTCGATCTGGAAACCGGTCCATCCCTGCGTGGGGTCCGACGTTTTGGAAACCGCCAACAGTACCGAGCTGTCGGCCGTCCTCCGCGACGACAAGGTCATCGCAAAGTACCGATCGGCGGCCGGGTCGTAGGCCACCCGGGGGTCAAACACATCGTTTGTATAAGGCAGGCCAATCCCGGCGTCTTGCCAGAACTCGCGCAGTGTGCGAGACGCCACGCGCGAACCGTCGCTTTTCAAATAGGCGTTGTAGCGACCGTTGATGAGTTCCACGAGGTGGTCCGTGCCCACGGTCCCATGCGTGTCGGGCGGCAGCGACGTGGAATTGCCCAGGCCCGAACCAAAGCTGGCCCCTGTAAACTGCAGTCCCACGTCCAGCGCGGCGCCCCCTTGTGCTGGGACGGAATACGCGATCACCGCGGCGGCAAGCAACATGGTTGGGCATGCCGTCCACCACGGCGCCGCGCGCCGGGTCAACTGGGCGAATCGTGTCACGGTGAGTTTCTCGCAAGACGGTGATGGTGCGCGCGATGGATGCCTAGCGCGGAATTGCGGAA
>CAYWTU010000604.1:0-3510 GCA_964461275.1 uncultured Pirellulales bacterium
ACAGCAGATGCCTTGCAGCGGCCAATCGTGAACGCGGCCCGTGGGCAACTTCTCGCTGCTGTGCTGCCAGAGGAACTTGCCGTCTTTGTCGTCGAAACACAACAGGCATCCCAGGTCGACGTCGGCCGGATAGCGCTTCAGCCAGCCGGCGCCGTTGTTGGTGCCGACGTACGCCTTGCCGTTGGCGATCACGGGATTGCCATACGACTGCGAACCGAGCTTGGCGACCCATTTGATGTTCTTGCCGCTGCCGGGAACCCAGTCGCCCGTCTTGCGGTCGATTTCGCCGACCTCCCAACTTTCGGGAATGTTCGTGCCTTCGGGCGTGTTGTTGCGGACGCTGTTTCCACCCCACTGCGCCCAGTCGCCGGCCCCGATGCCGAGCACCTTGGCTGCGCCCTGATCGTCGGCCACGGACGATTTGGGCGCCGCCGCTCGGGCGCCATACGTTGCACCGGCAGCCACGGCCGCCAAGCCCACAAGGATCATCGCCCGCGTCGTCCAGCATCCGCTACAGCGCATCGGTCTCTCCCATACGTTTGAGTCTGGTTTTTTCTGCGTTTCGCTCGCCCCATGCAAGGGCTACGAATTCGCAGTCACCAGCAAATTGTCGATGTAAATTTCCGAGCTATTCGCATTGCCGAACAGCCCGGGGCTGCCGGTCAGGTTCGGCGTCTCGTCGGACGCTTCAATGAGCCAGTCCTTCGGCTCAGGCTCGCCTCGCTTCCAGGCCTTGCCGCGGAGGACCGCTCGGCCCCCTTCAGTCGAGGCTTGCAGTTTGACCGTGTACCACTGGTCGGACTGCCATTGGAAAGGAATGGTCTTCGCGAATCGGGCATCTAATTGGGCCGTCCAACTACGGACTTGCAATTGCTGGCTCTCGCCCATCAGGTCCAAGGTGTAGCGCTGGGCGATCACGCCCATGTCGGGCAGCTTGCCGTCTTTGAGTTGCCCGCGGACGTCGGCTTGCACGGTGTAATCGTGCAGGCCGATCGGCCCCAACCACCCCTGGCTCCGCGTCCCCTTGGGAATGGTGGTCACCTTGACCATCACCTTCTCGCCGTCGAGTTCGCGCAGTTGATGCCGATTGCGGCAGCCGATCCAGGTGATGGGCACCTCGCCGGTGTTGAAGTCGAATTTCCAGGGGAGCGGCGGCACGATCCGCAGCTTGGCCGTGCCGGCCAGCTCGCCTACCTTGGCGGTCACAGTCGCGGCAATGTGCGCCGCCTGGCTTTGGGCGGTGAAGACGCCCGATTTGTCGATCTCGCCCCCACCATCAACGCTGAATCTAATGCTCGGATCGCCGCCGACAATTTCCCGCAGCAATTGCCCGCGCTCGTTAAACAGCCGCACGCGGAACGACTGCTTAGCGCCGGGCGCCAGCAGCGCGTCAGCCGGAACGACGAGCACCTGCGCCGTCGCGTCGCCGGCGGCCGGGGGCTTCTCGGCCGGCGCCATAGGAATTGCCGTTCCGGCCGGTTTACGGTCCTTGGTTCCCAGGCAATACAGGTGGCCCGTGGTGGGAATATACACCTTGCCGTAGGAGGCGATCGGTGAACCTTGGCATTCTTCTCCTTCCGGCAACCTCGTCCGCTGCAACACTTTCACGCCGTCGGACGTCGGCTGCAGGATGTACGCCCGGGCGTTCACCTCGGTGCAGTAGATCTTGCCGTCTGCAAACAGCGGACTGGAGCGCATCATGCTGCCAAGCTTGAATTTCTTACCGCCGGCCGCCTCGCCCGTTTCGGGATTCATCGCGAACAACTGCGAGCCGTCGTCGAAGGCCAGTAGCCTGTCGCTGACCAGCACCGGAGCGCTTTTGCCCACCATCCGCTCCTTTTCCAGCCACAACGCTCCATTGGCCGTAATGTCTCCGCCCAAGGCGCCGTTCAAACAGGCCACGGCCCCCATCGTGTTGTCGCCGGTGTTCTCTTCGCTGTGTCCGATGTAAACCTTGTCGCCCACCACCAGCGGCGTCGAGTTGATCCCGCGTCGCGACAATTGGAATTTCCAAATCTGCTTGCCGGTTCGCGGTTGCAGGGCGTACACTCCGCCGTCGCCTGAGCCGAAGACCATCGCCGCTTGTCCCGCCAGATTGCACAAGACGGGCGTGCTATAGGTGGTGTCTTCCGGGCGCGGCCTCGTGCTGGTCAGCCAGACCAGTTCGCCGGACTGTTTGTCGAAGGCCAAAAATCGATGCGCCGGGATCGCCAATTCGCCCCAACCGGTCGTCACGCCGCTGATGATCACCAAATTCTCGAACACCACCGGAACGTTCGTCCGGCCGCCGTAGGTGCTCAACAGGCCAAACTCCTCGCTGAGCGACCGCGACCAGATCGTCTTGCCGCTGGCGCCATCCAGACATTGAAAGTAGCCGCAGACCCCCAAGGCGAACACGTGTCCCGTGGCCGGGTCGCCGACGCAACTTGACCACGAAACCCGGGTGTCGGGCACATCGGACAAATAGACGTTGAACACGTTTTGCCAAATCGTTTCGCCCGTGGCCGGGTCGACGCAAACCACTTTTTCCCCTTCGCGCTTCGTGCCCGGCTCGCTGCGGCAGAGGACATACAACTTGCCGTTCATGGTGATGGGAGTGGAAATGGTTCCCAGATCGGCCCGCTTCCAGAGCACGTTTGAGCCGTCGCCCCCTTCCGGATCCCACTCGTCGACCAGCCCGGTTTCGCGCGAAACTCCGTTTTGCTCCGGTCCGCGCCAGTTGGGCCAGTCGAACACCTGGCCGCTTGCGGTCGATTGGGGGGCCGTCGGCGCCGCAGCGGCTGCCAGCCGCGCGTCGGCAGTCAGAATTCCCAACAGTCCCCAGATGATTATCGCAGCACGACCAGTCATTTTTTTGCCTTCAACGGTCAGGAGAATCGGTTCCGTAGGTCCGCCTCGGAGCGCCTGACATCAATAGCCGACGACAGCTATGGTCAGGTGTCCTGGGCGCCTGGCCTCCGGGCCGGCTTGCTAAATGTCGAGCCCACTAGAAGCCGGTATGAGTAGGATACGTACCCCAGGGCGGACCAGCAAGTGTCGCCAGCGGCGACAAGAAACGACGAAAAGCCAGTGGCAACAAGGACTTCGGAGTGCCCATTGCGACAAATAACGGCGCCGCACCCAGCGCATCCAGGGGAACTTCCGCAAGGCCCTGCTGCGGCGCTAAACCACCAGTAGGCCATGGCTTTGCCCGGGGCGTTGTGCAACTGCAATTGGCCACGCGTTACAGGCCGAAAAAAACCTGACAACGGCCCGCTAACACCCGTTTATTTTCGCGAATCGAACCGTTTGTTTGTTGGCCACTTAAGTTCTTCAATTCTTCATGCCAATTCCTTCGCCACTAAGTCAGCGCAATCATGCACTATGACGTCGCCGTTATCGGGGCGGGCGCCGCCGGACTGTTGGCGGCCGAGCGAGCGGCCAGCGCCGGCCACCGCGTTGTGCTGTTGGAGAAAAACGCTCGGGCCGGCGTGAAGATACTGATGTCGGGCGGCACGCGCTGCAACCTGA
>CAYWTU010000605.1:0-3508 GCA_964461275.1 uncultured Pirellulales bacterium
CGCGGACGGCGAGATGCCTCCAACCGATGACCCGGCCAAACGCGTGCCGCGCGACGATTAAGCGGCGGCACAAGGCTCACACGCACCAGAGCGCGACAGCGCCTAGAACCGGTAGCTCCATTGCGAGTAGTAGAAGTCGGCGTCGCCGCTGACGCCAGCGGGATTGGTCGCGCGGACAAAGTCGCCCGCCCAAAAGTGCGAGTAGCCGAATAACACGTCGGCTCGCGGGTTCACCTGCACCTGCCAGAGCAAATCCAACTCTTGACCGACGTCGGTGCCCGAGCCACCGGTGGGGTCGCTGCGAATCGGCGCGCCGGCGGCGTTGTACAAGGCGTCGCGCGCCTCGGCCAAGTGAAAGACGTGCCACCAGATCAGGGCCTTGGTTTTCTTGGTCGGCGTGGCGGTCAAGAGGAAGTTCAGGTCCTGAATGTTCTGCCGAGCCACAAGGTCCATGAATCCGAACCATTTATGCGCCAGCGGGAAGAGCTGATTGAACGTGTTGTGCTTGCCGTCGGTGGGGTCTTTATCGCCGGAGGCCCAGTCGTAGTAGCACCACAGCGTGGGCTTCCAGTCTCGCTGTGACCATTCGTGGCCGCCGCCGACCATGGCGAAGCCCGCTTCGTGGGCCGCGGCGCTGTAATCGCCCAACTGATAACCGCCTTCGACTTCCCAGAGCCAATTGCCGCGGCGGCCTAGCCAACGCGTGCCAAACAGGTTGACGTCGAAATTCACTGGGTTGGCGGCGCTGCCCGGCGCGTCGTACTCGGCCAGACGCAGGTAGTACCAGTCGAACGTATGATCTTTCTTGCCCTTATCGCTGAGGTACAGTCCGATGAACTCCTGACTTTGGTCGGGGTTGTCAAAGTTGTGGTCGTTGTCGACGTGTTGGCCGAACGGGACGGGCCGCAACCACCAGCCGTCGACTGAAAATCGCTCCCCCTTATAGTACATTTTGGCGCCGTCGAACGTGCGCCGGGTGTTGGCCCAGTCGAGCGGTGAAATCAACCGCTCGGCGCCGTAGAGCACCTCTTGGCGTCCCACGCGGCCGTACAGCTTTCCCGTGGGGCCCTCGAGCACCATCAGGTCACCGAACAGGTTCAAGGCGTCCCAGCGGTTCTCCTCGATCGTGCGCGGTGGATCGTTCTCGAACGAGCTGGCGGCATCGATCATTTCGCCGTAAAGCCTTAGCGCCGACCCCATCCGCAGATTGCCGAACAGCCTGGTGCGCTGGAGCAGAAAGTCGTCGCTGTTGCCCGACAAGTTGCTGCCGCGCAGGTCGTGCTCGTGGTGATGGCGGATGCGATATTCCCCCCCCAGGTCCAACAGCCAACCCTGTCGCGGTTGAAGCTGTTTCAGCGAGTCGCCGGGAAACCACGGTCCTGGATTGGGGCCATTGAGGTACGAAAAGTCGTTGTCGTAGTACAGTGGCTTGTACGGCGCCGGAGGAGGCGCGGGCTTGGCGGGCGGCTTCGGGGCGCCGCCCGCAGCGCCGGCCGACGGCGCGGCATCGTTTCTTAGCGCGTCGCGCATGGCAAGCCGATCGGCGTCGGCCGAAAGGCCTTCGTCGTCGACCTCGGGAGGAACCGCCGGAATCCGCTCGACGACGTCGATCTCCGCCGGTGTCGCAAACTCTTGCGCTTCGACGGCCTGGGTTGAAGCCCAGCATAAAGCGCCCGCTAGTACCCAATGCCATCCGGTGATCGCCATGACGCCCAACCAATGCTGGATTGCGATTCCTGCTTGACGAAAGACTTCCGCTAACGTCTTCGTCGGTCGCCCAACGGCGGAAAATCCAACAAGCTGGCGCGGAGAACCGGCCGGTAAAACGCCATGGTTCACCCGCGGCGCGGAATCTGTTCCGATTACGCGACGGGGCGAAATTGCCCGCGGCATAGTGCAGCAAATCGCCAGCTTTTTCGGGCGAAATGGCGATTAGGCGGACACTGCGCCGAGTTTGCCGACGGGTAGCTGACGTCGACTACTGGTTGCTGTTGGTTGTCTCCGCCCGCATCGTCGCGTTGGCGTTCATCGTCAGGCCCGTGATCAGCACCGGCGGGTACCAGTTAACGCTCGAAAACGGCACGGAAACGCTCACGGTCACAGGGTCGCCGGCGCTGGCGTTGGCCGGCGGCGAGGGACTGACGATCGTCGTCACCCCACTGATGCCTTCCGCCGTGAGGTAGGAATTCACCACGGCTTGCACCTGCAACACGCTGGCGTTGCCGGAGACTGCCACTCGGGCGCCTTCCCGGCTAGCGTTGGTGAGCACTTGCTGTACTTGGACCAGCCGGCCGTATTCGACCATCCCCAGCGTGAACACCAGCAACAACGGGGCCAGGGCGGCGAATTCCACGACCGCCAATCCATGCCGCAGACGACCGCGGCGACACGAGTGCCCGGTCGACCGCGGGCCAGCGCCGGGCGCTGGTCCGCGGCGACCATCACGCAGGGTTCGGAGGGAAATCTTCATTCGGTTCATACGGTCGTTCAAGCTCGTTGTTGGTCTTATCGCAGGCGGCATCCTCTCAACCAACCCTCGTGCGACCCATGGGTGTGGAAGGAATGGGGACGCGAACTACTCTTTCGAGCTACCGCACCAGTCTCACCGGCGAGTAGACAAATGTGCTGTTGCCGCTGGTACCCGGGATTGCTCCTTTGGCAATCACGTTGGCAGGCTGGATGATCACTTTCTTGCTGCTCATGGAGCCGGTGAGCTTTACTTCCATGATCCGCACACCGACAAACTTAACGATAGTGTACGTGGCGTTGTTGCCCGGCCCGGTCACCTGGCTGAAGATCGGGATGATCCGCGGCTTGCCGATGATCGACGCCAATTCGTCTTTCACTCCGGCGCTGATACCGGTGTCGCCGTTCAAGTACAGCTTGCCCTGCGAGTTGAACTGCAGCGAGCCACCGATGTGCGCCAGATCGCAAGGGCTGATCCCCTCGACGATTTGCCGGGCGATGTCGTTGGTACTGTTGTTGCTGCTGCCGATGTCCACCGTGCCGCGGTTGCCAGGCGAGCCCGTCCCCTGCGGAAACAGGTTCACCTCCTTGACGCCGTCGCTGCCAGCCGAGACGCCGTTGGAGCTTCCTTCGCCGCAACCGCGGCTTGACGAACTGGACGAGTACTGCCAATGGTCGGTCGTCACGCTGCCGTTGACCAAACCGTTCCAGGTGTCTTCATCGAGTGCAAACGGCAGGATTTCGAGGTTGCCGCCGTCGCCCGGCGCCTGAAATCCGCCCACGTTGTGGACGAGAGCGGCCATGGCGGTGGCCTCCATCGACTGTCCGGTGTTGCCCGTCAGCCGGCCAAAGTAGTACGGCACTACGCCGTTGAGCGTGTTGTCTTTGCGGACCTTGACCTGCACGGCGTTGGAGCTGTTCGAGCTGTTCGTCAAGAGCGACACGCTGGGGTCGGTCAGGCTCGACAGATAGCCGATCACGACATCCCCCTCCACACCCAGTTGTGTCACCTCCTGGATCTCCTGCACCATGCGCACGATGG
>CAYWTU010000606.1:0-3498 GCA_964461275.1 uncultured Pirellulales bacterium
CACGCGCGCTCCCATGCAGTCGGCCAGTTCGCCCGGCGCGTCGACGACGTAAACGCCGTCGCTAAACCAGTAGAATCGCAGGGGCAGTTGGCGAACCTGGACCAGCTTGGTGTCCCATTGGACGCGCGTGTGTCCATCGCCAATCAAGGCCAGGATTCGCTGTACCTCGAACAGCAACTGCTCATCGCTCAACTCGGCCACAACGTCACGCACGCGCGCCAGCGCCGCCTCCCAGTCGTGCCGCGGCGTTTGATGGTCCAATCTTGGGTGCAGGCGTATCGCTTCGCTGCGTAAGAAATCTAAATCGCCTTGCCAGCCGGCCGTGCGGTCCGCGGGCGGCGGCAACGCGCCAGCGCGCTGCTGCACTTCGGGGTCCTGCAGCAGCGATTTCATATTGCCCTGGATGCGGATCATGCCGCGATTCGTCAGCCGTTGTTCGAGTGCCCTGTCCAGCCAGGCCAGGGATTGATCGCGATGGCCGGTCCAGGCGTAGGCGCCCGCAATTTGCAGAGCCACTGTCGGTCGCGATCCGAATCCCAATTCGTAGCCTCGTGCCAATGAGTCGGCTGCGGCAGCCGGACGTTTGGCGCTGAGCTGACAGCGTCCCAACTGCAACCAATTCTCCCCGTCGTGAGGATTGGCCCGTGCCAAATGCTCGTAGAGGGGGAGGGCTGCGGAAAAATCGTTGCGATCCAGAGCGGCACGTGCCTCGCGAAGTAGGGAATAGTATTCCGAAGCTGTGGGCTTGGCGGCGCCGGTTTGAGCCCCTGCCGTTCCCGCCCCGACGACCACCAGCGCACCCCCAAGAATCGCGAAGACAGGCCTCAGATTCCCGAATAAGGCGTTGGTTTGGCGGTGTAGGGCGCCGATCATCGGCCGTCTCCTGGTCTGAAGGTTGGACATTGATGCCAGGCTAATGGGTCCATTCCGGGCTATTCGTTGTCGGCCTGACAATCTTGGTTTAGGGCGGTTATGTTCAGTTCCAGGTGGACGCCGCGGCGGCGTCCATGTTTCGCCCGCCCCCAGCGCTGTCCATGACTTCTCCCCGTGTCGCCGTCGATCCGAACCGACTGCTCGAGCGGTTTCTGCGATACGTCCAAGTGGACACCACCGCCCGGATCGGCGCCGTGCGTTATCCCAGTTCGCCGGGGCAATTGGAGTTGGGACGGATGTTGGTTGCCGAGCTGCTTGAACTCGGGGTCGCCGACGCGGCACAGGACGAGCATGGGATTGTTCTGGCGACCGTGTCGGGTACAGGCGACGTCGGCGCCGATTGTCCCACGGTCGCCCTGTGCGCTCATCTCGACACGTCGCCCGAGACCAGCGGCGCGGGCATTCGGCCGCAGGTCGTGAAGCGGTACTCTGGCGGCGACCTGGTGTTGCCCGGCGACACGTCGCGCGTGCTGCGGCCGGCCGAGCAGCCCGAATTGGCCGCCCTCGTGGGCCGCACGATCATTACCACCGACGGTACAACTTTGCTTGGCGGCGACGACAAGGCGGGCCTGGCCGTGATTATGGAATGCGTCGCGGCCTGGCGAGATGATCCCACCGCGACGCACGGCCCGGTGCGAGTCGTCTTCACCTGCGATGAGGAAGTCGGCCGAGGCGTCGATTACCTCGATCGCCAACGGGTTGCGGCCAATGTTTGTTACACGCTCGACGGCAGTGGCGCCGGCGAGATTGACGTCGAGACCTTTTCCGCCGACGAGGCCGAGATCATCGTCCGCGGCGTGAACATCCATCCGTCCATCGCCAAGAACCGGATGGTCAATGCCCTGCGGGTCGCGGCGGCGCTGATCGATCGATTGCCGCGGGAGAAATTGGCGCCCGAGGCGACCGACGAGCGGCAAGGCTTTTTGCACCCGTATCATCTGGAAGGAGGCGTGGCCGAGGCCCGAGTGCGGATCTTGCTCCGTGACTTCGAGACCGCCGCACTGGCCGATTACGCAGCGCTCTTGCGCACCGTGGCCCGCGACTGTGAGGAGAAGTTTCCCGGCGCCGCGATTGAAGTTCACGTGCGACAGCAGTACCGCAACCTGCGTGAGGGGCTGGCGGTCGAGCCGCGGGCGGTGCGTCTGGCCGAGCAAGCGCTGGAAAACTTGGGCCGGCCGGCGCAGCGAACGATCATCCGCGGCGGCACGGACGGTTCGCTGTTGACCGCCAAGGGACTGCCTACGCCCAATCTCTCGACCGGCCAGCACAATCCTCATTCGCCGCTCGAGTGGGTATGCCTGGAGGAAATGGCCGCGGCAGCCGAACACGTTTTGGAACTGTGCCGATTGTGGTCGTGCGAGCGGTGAACCTGCCGGATCACGGACGGCGGGCTAAAAACTCCACAGCAGCGTGGCGGCGTAGTCCAGATCGTTGGGCTTCTTTGGTTCGCTCTCGCTGGCGTAGCGGTCGACCACGCTGAGCTTCAGGCTGAGGTTTCGTTCCTGATCGATCACAAAGGCCCAACTGGCCTGATTGTTCAAGCGGAACTCGCTCCACTGCGACGGGTCGGGAAAGTAGTCGGTTTGGAGCGAGATCTTTTGCCGCGTACTGAGTTGATGCTCGAATTGTAAGTTGAAGACCAACTCCGGCGTCCAATCGTTCTCGGCGCCTCCAATGGCGCGGGAGGCGCCGGGACCGACGCGGCCCGTCAGCGTGGTGAGATCGCTCTTGATAAAGCGATAGCCGAGACCGGCGTCGCCCGAAATCCGCACGTCCCACGTCTGAAACTCGTCGTATTCCGTCGTCCCGTGTACATACAACGTCCAGGGCGATTCCTGTGCCAGCCACTCGTCGCGGCCATCGAAGAAGAGGCGATTGGCCGTCTCGTTGTTGTCGGTGGTGGTCTTGATGTAGTTGGCCTTTAGGTTCAGCTCGTTGAACGGCGTGGCACGCTTGGCCTGTGTGTTGAACCGCAGGTTGAACAGCCGCGTGTTCCCTTCCGAGCCGTTCAAACCGAGGTCGAACGAGCCGGTCCAAAGCTTGGGCAGCGGCTCTTCTTCCACCACGATCACCTCTTCTTGCTTCACCGTCGGCGGAACGGCCGGCGCGGGCGCCGCAGGAGGTGGAGGCGGCGGGGCGGTGATGATCTGCGGATACGGGGACACAGGCGCTTGGACCGGCGCAGGTGTCGGCGCGGGTGCAGGGGTCGGCGCGGGCACGGGTTCGGGCTGGACCACGTTGGGGGGCGGGGTCAGGTCGTACTGCTGGACAGGAGCGGGCTGATCCAAGGGAACCGGCGAACCGTAGCTCGGCGGCGGCGCCGGCGTTGGCGTGCCGTACACGGCGGCATCGGGCACGGGCAACATTGGCCCCGGGGCGGGGGTTGGCGTGGGAGAATAGAACGCCGGCGCCCGGGCCATCTGTGGTGCGGAGGTTTGTTGCGACCACTGCGACGGCGACATTTTCTTCGGCGCCGTCCAGTTCAAACTGCCGCCTGCCGTGGGCGGATACGCGTTGGGCGACTGTGCCCTGACGGCCGCGGCGCTGCAGATGCCGAGCGCCAAG
>CAYWTU010000607.1:0-3498 GCA_964461275.1 uncultured Pirellulales bacterium
TGCGTGGCGGTCGATTGCGGCATTTCGTTTGGCCGGCGCCGGTTCGGTTTGTGCCGCGTGTGTGGTTGGAAAGTGTGGACACCGGCCGCGTCTATCACGAGCAGATCTTGCCGGTGGCGAATCGACTGATCCAGCAGCGTTAAGACCGTCGTCGTGTCTTGAAGGATTCGGTGGCCATGACGACCGAAATCCCCCCGAGCACCGAAGACGCCGATCGGAGCCAATGGGGCGTGTTTACCTGGAACCAAATCGACCCCCGCACCGACCGGTTCGTGATTTACATCCAAGGACTCACCAACGCCTATCGCTGGGCGGACGAGGCCGACGGCGCGCGAAAAATCGTGCGGAAAACGCTGAAAATGAACTTCTGGCGGCCGGGCGACCAGTTCTACCCCCACGAGTCCGAGATCCGCTTCGGCGTCCCACAGGACGTTGACTACGAGTGGGTTTACCGCTAAAAATGCGGATTCACCCCCCGGGGCATAAGGTCCCCGTTTCCAGAGCCCGAGGATCGGCCCTGGTCCTAGTGGCCCCTTCGTCGCAAGCCGGGCCAGGGTGGTCAAACCGTACACCAACGACAAAGGTCCATGCGCGATGGCACATAAAAAGGGTCAAGGCTCCAGCCGCAACGGGCGCGATTCAAACGGACAGCGCCGCGGCATCAAAAAGTACGGCGGCCAACAGGTCATCGCCGGCAACATCCTCGTTCGGCAAGTTGGCACCAAGGTCCACCCCGGTCACAATGTCGGCATGGGCAATGATTTTACGTTGTTCGCCTTGGTCGACGGATTCGTCAAGTTCGATCGAGGCGGCCGCCGGGTGCACATCACGGCCGAGCGAAACTAGCCGAGCAAGCTGCCGGTGTAGCCGAACTCGCCAGGGTTTAGCCCGCTTTCGTAGGTCAGGTGCATCCGTACCAGGCGAATGCGCCATGCGCCGGTCCACGCCAGATACGCCGGCTTCTGACTTGCATGTTGACGGCGCCTGCCGAAGTCTGGTGACGTGGGCTACGGGTTCAATTTCTTTCGCCGCTGGTTGCGCTGGCGCCGGGGGCCACCATGTTCGTTGATCGCGTCAAGTTGTTCGTTCAAGGAGGCCGCGGCGGCGATGGCTGCATGAGCTTTCGTCGCGAAAAATATGTCCCCCGCGGCGGCCCTGACGGGGGAAACGGGGGCGATGGCGGGAGCGTGATCGTGGAGGCTCGAGCCGGTGTGGACAGCCTGGCTGGGCTGTCACATCAGCGGCACTGGCGGGCCGGCGCCGGCCAGATCGGTCTGGGCTCCGATTGTCATGGCCGCAAAGCGGACAACCTCACGCTGTTGGTTCCGCCTGGCACGCTGCTCATCGACGCCGAGGCGGGGCACGTGATCAAGGACCTGAAAAACGAGGGCGACAAGGTCGTCGCTGCCCGCGGCGGCAAGGGAGGTTACGGCAACACCCACTTCAAATCGGCGACCAACCGGGCGCCGCGCGAGCGGACGCTGGGCGAGGAGGGAGAGGCCCGCTGGCTGATCCTGGAGCTCAAAGTGATCGCCGACGTGGGACTGGTGGGCAAACCCAACGCCGGCAAGAGTACGCTGCTCAGCCGGTTGTCGCGGGCGCGGCCGGAGATTGCCGATTACCCGTTCACCACCAAGTTTCCCAACCTGGGGTTGGTGCAGATCGACGCCGACCGGTCGTTCGTCCTGGCCGACATTCCGGGATTAATCGAAGGGGCTCACAGTGGGGCCGGCTTGGGACACGAGTTTCTGCGGCACATCGAGCGGGCCGGCATCTTGGTGCACCTGGTCGAACCGCTGCCGCTGGATGGCAGCGATCCGCTGACCAACTACTGGACGATTCGCGAGGAGTTGCGGCAATTCAATCCAGAGCTCGTGGCCCGGCCGGAAATCGTGGCGGTCACCAAATGCGAGCTGCCCGAGGCCGCGGCGGTTCGCGATGCGCTCGCTGCCGCCGTCGGGCACGATGTGCTGGCCATTTCGGCGGTCACGGGGCAAGGTCTTAACCAACTCCAGGGCGCCGTCGCCGCGGCACTGGAGGCACAGCGCGCCGAGGCGGGGTGATCGATCTTTCCTGGGGCGCCGTCGATTTGCCGTTCCGCAGGAATGACCAACTCGCCGCTACCGAAAATCGCGAGACCGGGTCACCACGCCGGCCAGCAGCGTCGAAAGGTTTTCCATCCGGCTGACCAGGATGTGGATCACCTGTCCCTTGCGCTCGAGCAGGCCGTGCGCCAGCATCACGTGGGCCCCGCGAGCCGTAGCGTGATGTTTGGCCCACACCCGCGGCCGCACCACCAGGTTCGCTTGCCCTGTCTCGTCTTCCAGCGTGACAAATGTGATCCCGTTGGCGGTGCTAGGACGCTGTCTGAGCAGCACCAACCCTGCCACCTTTACCGGCTTGCCCACCGGCAAGGTTGCCAACTCGCAGGCCCGTACGATGTTCCTCGCGGTTAGCTCCTGACGAATCAGCGACAACGGGTGCGCCTTGAGCGACAGACCGGCCGCTCGATAGTCGGCAATCACCTCCTCGGCCAGCGACAACGGCGGCAGATCGGGTGGCAAAGCGGGGTCTTTACCGAGGTGGTGCGCGGCCTCGGCCAGTTGGTCGAATAGGGGCAGCGATTCGCGAGATTCGAGCGCGTCCCACAGCGCCTCCCGGCGGCCGATGGCCAGCGAAGCAAACGCGTCGGCTTGCGAAAGTTTCATCAGGTGTGCGCGGCCCAGATTGGCCCGCCGCGCCAGGTCGTCGGGAGAGCGAAACGGTCCGGTGAGGCGTGCCTCTTCGATCTGTCGGGCGGCAGCCTCGGGCAGTCCTTTGATGAGTCGTAGACCCAGCCGCAA
The DNA here is from genome assembly GCA_964461275.1 of uncultured Pirellulales bacterium. Classification (GTDB taxonomy): domain Bacteria; phylum Planctomycetota; class Planctomycetia; order Pirellulales; family CAYNRE01; genus CAYWTU01. The sequence continues at coordinate 2,844 of CAYWTU010000607.1, forward strand.
GGCGGTAGAAACGGACGGCGGACCGCGCTTCGCCCCATCGCCCGGGCCCTCTCCCCAACGGGCATCCCGGCCGCGTGAGCCGCAGGGAAGTTCCAACCGCGCGTCCCAACCGCTGTGGTTCACGTCCAGCGGCAAGATGAGCACTCCATGCTCCCGCGCGTCGCGAATCAATTGTGCCGGGGCGTAAAAACCCATCGGTTGGCTGTTGAGCAGCGACGCGGTGAACGCCGCCGGGTAGTAGTGCTTGAGCCAGGCCGAAACGTACACCAGCCGGGCGAAACTGGCGGCGTGCGATTCGGGAAACCCGTATTCTCCAAAGCCGCGAATCTGCGAAAAAACGCGTTCGGCAAATTCAGCGGGCAGGCCTCGGGCGTTCATGCCGGCCAGTAATTTCTGGCGAAACTGCTCGATCACCCCCGGCCGGCGCCAGGCGCCCATGGCGCGGCGCAGTTGATCGGCCTCGCCGGGCGTGAACCCCGCCGCCACTACGGCCAGCCGCATCGCCTGCTCTTGAAAGATCGGCACGCCCAAGGTTTTTTGCAAACCCTCGCGGATCTCGTCGTTGGGATATTCGACCAATTCTTCACCGGACCGGCGTCGCAAGTAGGGGTGGACCATGTTCCCCTGGATGGGCCCCGGGCGCACGATCGCCACC
>CAYWTU010000608.1:0-3496 GCA_964461275.1 uncultured Pirellulales bacterium
AGAAGCTGCCCGCCAACAAGGTTTTGCACGTCTCGCGCCGCGGGCGGCCAATTTTGGTCGGCACCGTGTCGATTGAAAAGAGCGAGCGGCTCAGCGGCATGTTGGAACGCCGCGGTGTGCCGCATCAGGTGCTCAACGCCAAGCACCACGCCCGTGAGGCGGAAATCATTTCCCAAGCCGGCCGATTCGCTGGAGTGACCATTGCCACGAACATGGCGGGCCGCGGCACCGACATCGTGCTGGGCGGCAACGCCGAAACGATGGCCTGGGCCAAACTGCAAGACCGCTATCCCACTCGGCTGGACGTTCCCAAGGAGGAATGGAATCAGTTGGTCGAGGAAATCGAGTCCCGCGAACAGATGAAGCCCGAGGGCCGCAGGGTGGCCGAAATGGGAGGGCTGCACGTGATTGGCACCGAACGGCACGAGGCGCGGCGGATCGACTTGCAATTGCGAGGCCGTTGCGGCCGGCAAGGCGATCCTGGCAGCAGCCGGTTCTACTTGTCGTTGGAGGACGACTTGATGCGGATCTTCGCCGGCGAGTGGGTCAAGAACATCCTCACGCGGCTGGGCATGGAGGAAGGCGAGGCCATCGAGAGCAAGATGGTTACGCGGCGGATCGAAGGGGCTCAGAAGAAGGTCGAGGAACGCCACTTCGAGTCGCGCAAGAACTTGCTCGAATACGACGAGGTGAACGATGAGCAGCGCCGCCGAGTGTACGGCTATCGCCAGCACGTCTTGGAAGGCGCCAACTGCAAAGAATTGATCCTGCAGATGGTCGATCGCCAAATCGAGCACTACCTGAACCAATTGCTGGACAAGGACTACGGCACGCAGAGCTTCTGCGAGTGGGCCAACCATGAGTTCAACGTGGAACTGGAGCCGAAGGATTTTCGCGGCATGGACTTTGCCGCGGCCGAACGCTACACCCGCGAGGAAGCGGCGCGATCCGCCGAGTCGGCCTTGCACGACGCCATCGAGGAACACCTGCCCGAGGGCGAAGAAAGCAGCGAGTGGAATTGGGAAGCCCTGGCCCGCCTGGTCAACACGCGTTGGAACCTGAACGTTCGCGATCGCGACCTGAAGAAGGTCGGCCGCGACGAATTGGCCGAGGCGCTCATCGCCGATGTCCATAAGGTGATCGAGACCCTCGATTGCTCGGGGGGCGCCAAGTTTCTGGAGGATGGCTTTGGCGTACGCAGCGTCGTCGGCTGGACCAAGTACAAGTTCGGCGTCGATCTGGACCCGGCGGAAGTCGCCCAGCTCGAGCCCGAGGCGATCAAACGGCTGGTGCGCCAAAAATCACGCGAGGCTTATGCCGAGAAGGAGGCCCAGTTCCCAGTTTTGGCGGCGCTGGTGCGGTTCACGGCTCGGGACGAAAAGGGCCAAAAACGCTACGACCGCGATCGGCTTGTGGCCTGGGCGCGCGAGCGCTTCAACGTCGAATTGGATCTGGAGGACCTTCGCAACAAGCAAAAGGATGAAGTGGTCGAGCTGCTGGTCAACCACAGCCGGCAGGCTCAAGTGCAAGCCAGCGCCGCACTCAACCAGGCGCACGAAACGGTCGAGAAATTGTTCGCCAAGGCAGGGGGGACGGCCGTGGCCGAGCGGGCGACCGTGGCCACGGTGACCGGCGGCAACGGGGCCCTCGATTCGCTGACCACTTGGCTGCGCCGAGACCTGAATTGCAACGTGCCCAGCGAAGAATTGGCCAGCTTAGACAAGCAGCAATTGGAACAGCGGCTACAGGAAGCGGTTGAGGACCGCTATCGGCCGGAAATGGCCAAGCTCGAACGTTCGCTGCTGCTGCAGATCCTCGACGCGGCCTGGAAAGACCACCTCCTGTCGATGGACCACTTGCGGCAGAGCGTGGGCCTGCGCGGCTATGCACAGGTCGATCCCAAGGTCGAATACAAACGCGAAGGGATGCGGACGTTCGAAACCATGTGGCAATCGGTCGCCGAACGGGTCACCGACCTGGTGTACCGTGTCGAGGATCTGGACGACGGGTTCGTCAACTCCACCTGGAAGGTGACCCAAACCCGGCACGATAGCGCCTCCTCGGCCGTCGATGAAATCCGCCAGCAGCAGCAAGACGCCATCACTGGTTCGGAACAGAACACGACCAAAATCGAACCGATCCGCAATCGCGAACAACAAGTCGGCCGCAACGACCCGTGCCCCTGCGGAAGCGGCAAGAAATTCAAACAATGCTGCATGAAGACGGGCCGCGGCTAGCTTCTCTTGACCAGGACCACTAACCACGAAGACACGAAGTAGAAGCAGAGGGGAGTTTAACCGCAGAGGCGCGGAGAATTGGTAGGGTAGTGTCGAGCCGACAAGAAAATTTTTCCATGTCGGCGTGCGTGGTCGCATGCGAGACCCACCAAGCGCCGCACAGAGTAATCGAGTTTCGCAACCCGTCCGGGAAAGGATGCCCCGGTGGCGTATTTTTTGAATGCAATTTATCTGGCGCTGCTGTTGGCCGCGTCGCCGTGGCTGGCGTGGCGCGGCTATCGCACAGGCCGATACCGCGAAGGCTGGAACGAAAAGCTATGGGGGCGCGTTCCCGGGCGGAAAACGGGTCGGCCGCTCGTCTGGCTCCACGCCGTGAGCTTGGGCGAAGTGAACCTGCTCGTGCCGCTCGTCGCCGAACTGCGGCGGCGCCGGCCGGGCTGGGAATACGTCGTAACCGCGAGCACCAAGACCGGCTACGATCAGGCCCGAGCGAAGTTCGCGGACTTGACGGTGGCCTATTGTCCGCTCGATTTCAGTTGGGCCGTCGATGAGGCGCTGCTGCGGTGGCGGCCCAAGCTGGTCGTACTGGCCGAATTGGAGCTGTGGCCCAACCTCATCCGTCAGGCTCAGCGCAGCGGCGCCGCGGTCGCGGTGGTCAACGGCCGACTGAGTCCGCGCAGCTACCGCGGTTACCAGCGAATTCGGCCGCTGGCGTCACGTTGGCTAAGGCGATTGGATTTGATAGCGGCTCAAAACGAGGAATACGCTCAACGATTTAGGCGGCTTGGCGCGGCGGCGGAGCGCGTCGTCACAACAGGTTCGCTCAAGTTCGACGGGGCCCAATCCGATCGCGAACATCCGCAGACGCGGCGGTTCGCCGAACTTGCGGGAGTCGGCCCCGACGACGTTGTGTTCCTAGCCGGCAGCACCCAGGATCCCGAAGAGGAGTACGCACTAGCGGCGTTCCAATCGCTGAGCGAGGAATTCCCCCGGCTGCGGCTGCTGTTGGCCCCGCGGCATCCGGAACGATTCGACGAAGTGGCCCAACGGCTCGATCGCAGCGGCGTGGCCTGGCGACGGAGGAGCGAATTGGGCGATGGCCAGGTTGCTGCCAACAGCCTGCCACGGGTGCTGCTTGTCGACAGCGTGGGTGAGCTGCGAGCATGGTGGGGGCTGGCCCACGCGGCATTCGTCGGAGGCAGTCTGGCAACCCGCGGCGGGCAGAACATGATCGAGCCGGCGGCCTACGGGGCGGCCGT
>CAYWTU010000609.1:0-3495 GCA_964461275.1 uncultured Pirellulales bacterium
AGGAACTTGATCAGGTTGAGCCGGCTTTTCTCCCCGCCGCTGAGCACCGCGGTGGTCTTGTAGATCTCATCCTTGCGGAACAGGAACGAGCCGAGGATGGCCCGGGCCTCATCCTCACGGATGCCGGGGGCGCTGGCCAACACCTCAATGCCCAGCTCCGCCACCGCGCCGGGCAGCGGTCGCTCGGCCAGCCGCAGCCCAAACATCTCCACCACGTGCCGCGGTGAAGCGGTCGGCTGAAAAAATTCCAGCGACACCAACGTCAACCGCCGCTGGCAGGCCGCCGCGCGTGCCGAGTCGGCCGGCGCGTAAATCGCGGGCCGATCGTGCTCTGGATCGAATTCGGCCGGCTGACAACGGAGCCAACATTCGGCCTGCCGCAGCCCGTGGGTTTGCTGGCGCAACGACTCCAACAACGGCGTCACCAGCCGCCCCAGTACGCCGCACAACACTTCGTGCCGCGCCGTAGGATAATCGAACGCCCAGCGGGCCTGCGGCGACTCGACACAAGGCAGCGGCGTGGACAGTTCGTCGTGCCTGGCCAAGGCCTCGTCGATCCGCCGCACCAAGGTCGGCCCCAAGCGCGACGCCAGCTCCGTCCGCGGCAACCGCCACAATTGCTCGACGCGCTCCACGCCCAGTTGCCGCAAGAGCGAGGCCGTTTCCGCAGGCAGGCGCAAGGCCTCGACCGGCAGCGAGCGCAGCCAGACCCGCAATTCGCCCGGCCGGACCACTCCCCAGCCCGGCCCAGGCGGCGGCATGCGGCCGTGTTCGGTCAGGGGGAAGTCGGTCAGTTCGGCGTGGGGCGCCCGTTCACGTGGCGTGGCAGTCTGCCTCCCTCTCCCTCCGGGAGAGGGCCGGGGTGAGGGAGCGCCGGCAGCGACTATGTCATCTCGTACCGTCGAACCATTTTCAGCGACGTTGCTATGCCGCTCCCCGCGCGCCGCGTGCAGCAGCGCCGCGTGAGCCACGGCCCAGGCGGCGCCGATCGTCTCCGCCACCGCCCCCCGCGCCGCCAGCCGGCGCTCGCCTAGCGCCGCCAGCACGCGCTGGGCCAGCGCCGCCTCGCCGCCGAACAGATGCGCGCAGCCCGACACGTCTAAGAGCAGCGTGTCCCAGGTGGCCGAGTTCGGGTCAGCCGGTTCGAGCAGACTCACGCTGGGGGCGAACTGTCGACACCACTGGGCTAGTTGTTCCAGCGCGTCGTGGTCGGCGTGGGCGTCGTGCGGCCAGAGTCGAAACGCCCGGCTCGGCGCCCCGGCGCGGCCCGCGGCCAACGGCCCAGCCGCCAGCAGCGCCGCCGCCTCGGCCGCCGGCATGTCCCCGCGGACGCTACATTGTGCCGCCGCCGGCGAGCAAGCCACCACGCGTCGCCGCCCCAACGGCTCGTAGAGCGCCACCGCCCAACCGTCAAGCTCCGGCCGTGCGCCGCGCAGGCGTTGCCATGGCCAGTTGGGAATCCAGATGCACAACAGGCGTTTCATGGGCGAGCTTCCGAACCACTGTCGGCCTGTCAGGGCTGCACTCCCGCGCATGAACAGACTCGGAAACTCCGCCGAGCTCCAAAATCGCAGCCTGACCCGCTTGCGTTCCTCGGCCGCGCAACAATTCCACTCGCCATTGCCGACATCGCCCATCCGGTACGAAGCCATCGGGCGGGCGGGCCCCTTTGATCCCCGGCGGTAGGCCCACCAGCGCCGCCGGCGCCGCGCGCCTCAGCGGCTCGACCCAGAACCGACATTCGGCCCACGACGGCAATCGCCGCGCCGTCGCCGGGCGCACCAAGGCCCCCAGCGCGCCGCCGGTTTCCGCCGCCAATTGCCAACGGCGAAACGTGCGGTCGTCCAACTCGTCCACTTCGCCATACACCGCCGCCACCCCGGGACAGCGCAGCGCTTGGTCGAAGACCCACGCCGACTCATGGGCGTCATGGGGGTGCACCAGCAGTGTTCGCCCCAAGTCGAGCCCCGCATCGACCGCCGCCGGTGGGTAAAACCGCCGCTCCAGGTCGATCACCACCACCACGCCGCCGGCTAAGGCAGCCTCGGCCGCGGCCCGCAGCGCCAGCCATGCCGCGCCGCTTCCCAGACCCGAAGACAGCCATTCGCACAGCGTCCCGCGCTCCAAACCGCCCGCGGGCAGCAGCCGATCCAACTGCGGCCAACCGGTCGACAATCGCCAGGCGTCGGCCGCGTCGCTATCCTGGCCGCCACACAGACCGCCGTGCCGGCCGCTGCGTTCCAGTCGCCGCACCCGCTCGCGCAGCTCGTCCAGCTTCTGCTGAGCAGGCCCCTGCTGAGCGGCCGCCGCCGTGCAAGGAATAGGGATCGTCACCATGACGCCGGCCCCAAGGGCAGGAGGATTGACCGGGAAATTGGCCCGCGAGGAATACTGTACACATGTACCGTATCGGTGTCAATTGGCCGCCGGCTGTAGTTTTTTTCAGGGCCGAAACCAAAGCCGCACGACCGACCACCCAGCGGCTCCAACCACAAACGCCGCAGGGGCTTGCGAAAGCAACTCAAACCGTCAACACTACCGGCCCGGCGGCAAAAATCACTCCCCGAAGCCGTTTTTTCCACCGTCACCAACGGCCTTGCCAAGCACCCTTCCACGACCCCGTCCAAGGACTGTCGCAATGACCATTTCCAACTTCATGGAGCATCATTTCCGGCACTTCAACGCCCGGGAAACGCTCGACGCGGCCAAGGCCTGGCGGGCGCACCTCGACCGCGGGGGCAAAATGCTGCTCACCTTGGCCGGCGCCATGAGCAGTGCGGAACTGGGGCTCTCCCTGGCCAAGATGATTCGCGCGGGCAAGGTCCATGCCATCAGTTGCACCGCCGCCAACCTGGAAGAGGACATCTACAACCTGGTGGCGCACGATTTTTACAAGATGGTGCCGCACTACCGCGACCTCTCTCCGCACGACGAGAAAGAGCTGTACGACCATCACTTCAACCGCGTGACCGACACCTGCATTCCGGAAGACGAGGCCTTCCGGCGCATCGCCAGCAAGCTGTTGCCGCTGTGCCAGCAGGCCGAGAAAGAAGGCCGACGGGCGTTTCCCTACGAGTATTTTTACGAGCTGATCCGCACCGGCGCGCTGCGGGAGTTTTATCAAATCGACCCGCGCGATTCGTGGGTCGTCGCCGCGTGCGAAAAAAATCTGCCGATCTTCACGCCGGGCTACGAAGATTGCACCACGGCCAACATCATCGTCAGTTGGGTGATGAGCAAGCCGCCGGAGCTGCAGGGGTTCGGTATTTTCAAATCGGGCTTCGAGCAGATGCAAACCTTGGCCAACTGGTATTTGGAAAACACGCGCGGAAAATCTTCGATCGGATTTTTTCAGATCGGCGGCGGCATCGCGGGCGATTTTCCCATTTGTGTGGTGCCAATGATCATTCAAGACCTACAGTGGGATTGCCCGTTCTGGGGTTACTTTGCCCAAATCGGCGATTCGACCACTTCCTACGGCTCGTACTCCGGGGC
>CAYWTU010000610.1:0-3486 GCA_964461275.1 uncultured Pirellulales bacterium
CGAGATATTCATTCCCGGCGGGGCGGTGTTTCGCGACCTCACGCAGCTCTCGGCCATGGGAGTCCCCACCGTGGCGCTGGTCTTCGGCAACAGCACGGCCGGCGGGGCCTACAACCCGGCCATGTGCGATCACGCCGTCATGGTGCAAAACCGGGCCAAGGTTTTTTTGGGTGGGCCACCGCTGGTGAAGATGGCGACCGGCGAAGAGGCCGACGACGAGGAGCTGGGGGGCGCCGAAATGCACTGCCGCGTTTCAGGGTTGGGCGACGCGCTGGCGGTGGACGAGGTTGATTGCATCCGCTTGGGACGGCAGATCATGGCCAACCTGAATTGGCGCAAACAAGGACCGCCGCCGCGAGGCGAACCGCGGCCGCCCGTTTGGGACGAAGAGGATCTGTTGGGCCTGGCGCCGGCGGACCTGAAGGTGCCGGTCGACATTCGCCAGGTGATCGCGAGGATCGTCGACGGCTCGGAATTCGACGAATTCAAGCCGCTGTACGGAACCAGTCTCGTGACCGGCTGGGCCGCCCTGTTCGGCTACCCCATTGGCCTCTTGGCCAACGCGCAGGGCGTGCTGTTCTCTCAGGAATCGCAAAAGGCGGCTCAATTCATTCAACTGGCCAACCAGCGCGACATTCCGCTGATCTTCATCCAAAACGTCACCGGCTACATGGTCGGCAAGGCCTACGAGCAAGGGGGCATCATCAAGCACGGCGCCATGATGATCAACGCCGTATCCAACAGCACGGTCCCGCATCTGACGCTGCAGATCGGGGCCAGCTACGGGGCCGGAAATTACGGCATGTGCGGCCGGGCCTATAAGCCGCGGTTCGTGTTCATTTGGCCCAACAGCAAGACCGCCGTCATGGGACCGCAACAGTTGGCCGGCGTCATGTCGATCGTCGGCCGTCAAGCCGCCGCCGCCGCCGGCAAGCCGTTCGACGAAGAGCTCGACCAACAGCGCCGGGTGATGGTCGAGTACACCATCGAAAACGAATCGCTGGCCACGTTCACCAGCGCCCGACTGTTCGACGACGACATCATTGACCCCCGCGACAGCCGAACCGTGCTCGGCATGGCGCTGTCCGCCTGCCACAACGCCGAGGTCCGCGGCACGCGGCAATGGGGCGTGTATCGGTTGTAGACGCGTCGAGTTTCTATCGCCGGCCGACTCCGTTCGCTTCGCAATCCTCATTATCGCTTCCTCGTCAGGCTCCGCATGAAGAAAGTCTTGATCGCCAATCGTGGTGAGATCGCCCGCCGGGTGATGCGCACTTGTCGCCAGCTTGGTTTGCGGACCGTGGCCGTCTATTCGGAGCCCGATCGCGACGGGCTGTTTGCAGCCGAGGCCGACGAAGCGGTGGCCTTGGGAGGAAGTACGCCGTCCGAATCGTACCTGCGGATAGACGCCATCCTCGATGCCGCGAAAAAAACCGGCGCCGATGCGATCCACCCGGGCTACGGCTTTCTTTCCGAAAACGCGGAGTTTGCCCGCGCCTGCGCCGCGGCGGGAATCGTCTTCATCGGTCCGACGCCTGAGGCCATCGCCGCCATGGGCTCCAAAATTGAGGCCAAGAAACGGATGGAAGCGGCCGGCGTGCCGACGCTGCCCAGCGTCAACGTCACGACGCAATCGGCCGAGTCTTTGAAGTCCCAAGTCGACAAGCTGGGACTGCCGCTGCTCATCAAGGCCAGCGCCGGCGGGGGCGGTCGCGGCATGCGGGTCGTGCGCACCGCGGCCGAGTTGGGCGCGGCCCTGGACGCCGCCCGGCAGGAGGCCAAGTCGGCGTTCGGAGACGAAACGGTGTTCATCGAGCCGTACGTTGAAGTCTCGCGGCACGTCGAGATCCAAATCTTCGGCGACTCGCACGGAAACGTCGTCTCGTTGTTCGAGCGCGAGTGTTCCATTCAACGCCGCCATCAAAAAATCTTGGAGGAATCGCCCTCGCCCGCCGTGAGCGAGGCGACGCGGTCCGAAATGGGGCAGGCCGCCGTCCGCGGCGGTCAGGCGATCGGCTACGTCGGCGCCGGAACCGTCGAGTTCCTGGTCACCCCCGAGGGGAAGTTCTACTTCTTGGAGGTGAATACGCGGCTGCAAGTCGAACATCCGGTGACCGAGGAGGTGTCCGGGCTCGACCTTGTAAAACTGCAGTTGTTAGTCGCCCAAGGCGAGCCGCTGCCGGCCGAGGCGCTCCAGCCCCGCATGCAAGGTCACGCGATCGAAGTCCGCCTGTACGCCGAGGACCCCTGCCGCGACTTCCTGCCGGTCACCGGCACGCTGCACCAGTTTGATTGCTCGGCGGGCCCTGCCGTCCGCGTGGAAACGGGCGTCCAGTCGGGTTCGGTCGTGTCGCCGTACTATGATCCGATGCTGGCCAAGCTAATCGTCCACGCACCCTCCCGCACGCTGGCCGCCCGGCAACTTGCCCAAAGCCTGCGCCAAATGAAGCTCCACGGAGTGCGGACGAATCGAGAACTGCTGGTGCGGCTGTTGGAACACCCGGAGTTTTTGGCCGGTAAGACCGACACCCATTTTCTTACTCGGCATAGCCCGGCGGCGCTGGGGGCGCCACTGGCGGATGCCGCCGCCGACGGACTGCACGCCGTTGCGGCGGCTTTGGCCGCACAGGCGCAGCGCCGCCGGCAGGCGACCGTGCTCGGCGCCGTTCCCAGCGGTTGGCGCAATAGCGCTTCGCAGATGCAGCGCGACAAGTTCACCGTGGGAAACCGCGAAATCTCTGTCGGCTACCGATTTCACCGCGATGGTCTGAGCGTGGAACTCGACGGCGCCCCGCTGCCAACGCCGCGGTTGTTGTCGTGCAACGCCGAATGCGTCGATTTGGAAATCGACGGCCTGCGACGAAAATATGACGTGCATTGCGTCGGCGGCGTCTACTACGTCGACAGCGCGTTGGGGTCCAGCGAACTTGTCCTGGTCGATCCGTTTCCCGTGCCCGGCATGGCCATGGCGGCCGGTTCGCTCGTGGCGTCGATGCCGGGCCTGGTGGCCGAGGTGAAAGTGACCATCGGAGACGTGGTGCAACAAGGCGACGTGTTGCTGGTGATTGAGTCGATGAAAATGCTGCACCCGGTCACTGCGCCAACGGCCGGCACGGTCAGCGAGCTGCGCGTGGCGGCATCTTCGCAAGTCGAGGCCGGCACGGTGCTGGCGGTAATTGAAGAACCGGCGTCTTGACGCCATCGGCCCAACGTGAGAGTCGCTATGACCGCTAAGAAACCGCTTCGCATCGCCAATTGTTCCGGCTTCTACGGCGACCGTCTGGCTGCCGCGAGGGAGATGGTCGAAGGGGGCCCGATCGACGTGCTGACCGGCGACTATCTGGCAGAGCTCACCATGTTGTTGCTCTGGAAGTCGCGCAACAAAGACGCCAGCAAGGGGTACGCCACGACCTTCCTCAAGCAAATGGAGCAGACGCTGGGGACGTGCCTGACCAAGGGAATCAAGGTGGTGGCCAACGCCGGCGG
>CAYWTU010000611.1:0-3483 GCA_964461275.1 uncultured Pirellulales bacterium
CCATCGCGGCTCTGCTCGATGACCTTGGGCAGCGCGGCTTGCTGGAATCGACGCTGGTGGTGTGGGGCGGCGAGGTTGGCCGCACGCCAATGGCCCAAGGCGCCAACGGCCGTGACCATAACCCCTTTGGGTTCACGATGTGGCTGGCCGGCGGCGGCGTGCGCGGCGGCGTTATCCACGGCGCCACCGACGACTTCGGCTATTTTGTTGTCGAAAATAAAGTGGAAATCCACGACTTGCACGCCACCATGCTGCACCTGTTGGGTGTGGACCACGAGCGGCTGACCTATCGCTTCAGCGGCCGTGATATGCGCTTGACCGACGTACACGGTCGCGTAGTCCAGGAGATACTGGCCTGATCGACACTCGATGTGCCTGCTGCGGAAGAGTTATCGCGTCTGAAAAGCCCTTGGAGTCCAACAAACAACCTGTTCGATTCGCTGAAAACAACGGGAGTTAGAGGGCGGTTGTCCGGTTGTTGGGCGGGCTCTTAACGCGACGTTTCGACCGCCTCCCATTCGGCTTCGGGTCTGCGACTGGATCGACCCGCGCTGCCACAGCTACCCAATGGGTGCATAATTTTTTTCGCTTCGAACATTGCTTCACGCCTGGGCAAAGCTTGTCAGGCTTGGCGGCAAATGCTAGAACCCTATCCGTGCAATGGCTTGCCTAGTTCGCGCCGCCGCATGCTGTCCACAGCACCAGTCGCAATACCCCTCGGAGAGTTCGCCCCAACCCGAGCGGACACATCATGACACCCACACCGAGCGTTTCGCGCAAAAGGGGTTTTTGGCGTCGTCACGGGTGGATTGCCTGTGGCGTATTCCTAACTGGAATGACGCTGACTACCATCATCACCGTGCTTAGTCCGCCGGTGTATCGATCGGATGCCAAGATTCTGGTGCGAATTGGACGGGCCAGCGTGGCCATTGACCCCACGGTCGCCACGGGACCGATCGTACCTGTGGCCGAGCCTAGAGAAAAAGAACTGAACTCGATCTTGGCGATGTTGGAATCTCGCTGGATTCGCGAATCGGTCGTTCGCAAACTGGGCGCCAGCCGCATTTTGGAAACGGATCGGCCCGGCGACCCCGACGTAAAGAGCCTGCGATCGGTGGTTTCTTCTTGGTTGGATGGCCCGTCGGATCGGCCGCAAGTAAGCGCGGAGACGGTTGAGCTTGAACGCGCCGTTCGAGTCTTGGACGAGTCGCTGTCGGCCAGCGTGGCTAATCGCTCGAACGTCATCGCTTTGTCGGCGGATGCGGGCGATCCGCAGTTGGCCCACGACATCGTTCAAACGGTCATTGAGGTTTATGTCGAGGGACACGCGCGTTCGAATCGGGCGCTCGGCTCGCACGATTTCTTCCAATCGCAAACCGAACAATTGGCCGCGCAGTTGCAGTCCAAACAGGAACAACTCCGGCAGTTCAAGTCCACGGCCGCTGTCGGCGACCTGGATTTAAGTCGACGCCTGCTCATGGAGCGAATCGGGGACCGCCAGACGGACTTGTGGCAGGCGGAGGCGGACGCAGTCGCGGTGGAAGCGAAGATTTCGGCGGCGTTGCAACGCTTGCAAGGCTTGCCGGAGATGGAGGTCAAGGAGGAAACCACCGGACACCAAAACCTCGCCGCTGACGAAATGCGGAACCAGTTGTATACGCTCCAGCTTGAACATGCGGACCTGCTCGCCAAGCATTCCGAAAGCCACCCGCTCGTACAGCAGGTGCGCCGCCAGATTGACGAGGCCAAGGCCATCTTGGCTCAGGAGGATGGATCGCGCACGCAGGTCACGCGCGGCCTCAGTCGAATTCGCGAAGAGTTACAGTTGAACCTGCTCTTGGACGAAGTTCGGCTGGCCGAGGCCAAGGCCGCCCAGCAGGCGATTCAAGAGCAACTCGCCGCGGGTCAACGAGGTATCGATGATCTTGGCAAGTACGAAGTCCAATTGACGCAGATGCAACGGGAACTCGATCAATTGGACGGGACCTACCGGCGCTACGCGGACAGTCTCGAACAGACGCGGATCGAAGAAGCGCTCGAGGCCAGTCGGATTTCGAACCTCAACGTGGTGGAGCCTCCGACCATGGTCTTTCGGCCCATCCGCCCGCGAAAACTCTGGAACCTCGTGGCTGGCCTGTTGGCCTCGCTGACCGCTGCGTTGGCGATCACCGTGTACCGGCAACCCCATCGCAACGATGACCCCGAGCCGCTGCCGGAAATCTTAATGGGATCCGCCGGAACGCAACCCGAGTTTCGCGGCCGGGTCGCGGAAGCCCCGGCCCCGGTGCTGCTCCGTGGTCGCGGCCAAGTGTAGCGCCAATCCTGGCGCCGCCGTTCGTGAGGGAACCGGACGGAGAGATGGCTCTGAACTGGGAAGCGTTCGTCGCCGGCAGTATGAGGGCTAGCTTCCCGCGGCGGCAACGCCGCTCAGGTTGGTGACCGAGTAGGTGAAGTTGAAGGGAATCACGCCGTACAAGCCGCGCACGAACACCTGTTCGATCACGTCGTTGGCCACTTTCACCGGTCCCTTGGGCACGAGCACGACGTCGGAGTCGTTCAGCCAAATCTCATCCGCCGGTCCCGGGCTCTTGCCGTACAGGGCGCCGCGAAGGTCGAGCATTGTGGCCAGCAGGCGCCAATCGTCCGCGCGACGAAACACGACGATCTGCCGCAGATTGCCCCCCACGTTCCAACCGCCGGCCAGCGAAATGGCTTGCATCACGGTGGTCGGACCCTCCAGCGTATAGCGGCCAGGAACTTTCACCTCGCCGATCACAAAGGCGTAGCGCGGGGCCCGTGTCACCAGCACCGGTGTCACCTCCACTCCCGGCACCTCCGCGGCATAGCGCAGCCCCAGATCGTACTGAAGCTCGTCCAGCGTCAATCCCTGGACCGGCACGTTGCCCACCACCGGCAACTGTATGGTCCCTTCCGGGCTGATGCGCGCTGGGCGCACCTGTCCGCCGTTTCCAAACTGGCTGTTGACCGATTGCCGCAGGTCGTCGAGTTTGGTGTTTAGCTTGACAGGCGACACGGTGATGGATGGGTCGCGCGTCGAGGTGCGATAACGCCGTTCCAATTCTTCGCGCAGCGCTTCCACGGACTTTCCCGCCGCCGGCGTCTGGCCCAAGGTCTTGAGCGTGATGTTGCCGTCGGGCTGCACCACAACTTGCCGGTCCAGCGTCGAGTCGGTGGCCGACTCCACGCGCAGTTCATCCCCCACGTTGAACAGGTACGGCTGGTTCGACGTTTCCCGAGTCAGCCGGTAGACGAACTCCAATTGATCGTCGACCCGCAGGCGGTACTCGTAAACGTGCGGCATGCGGGCATGACCGACGTACTCGCCTTGGGCGTGGGTTTGAAACGGCAACGGGCCCATCTGCCGCCAATGCGCCTCTCCACAACCGCACGTGCTCGTCGCATCGACGCCCGCGATTGGGAAGGGCGCCGCCGGCGAAAGTGAGCATGGGCCACACGGCGGAC
>CAYWTU010000612.1:0-3457 GCA_964461275.1 uncultured Pirellulales bacterium
ACCTGACAACACGTAGCAGCGGACGGCTCACGCCGTGCCGCTAAAATGCCGATGCAATCGTGCTAGCTTCAAAGGGGTGGTCAGGTACTCCGTACCTGACTACACAAGCGGTAAACACTCACTTGGCCAAACCGCGTTGAGGTGATTGCCCGTCGCCGTGGTGCGGCGCTCGGCGGTTACCAGCCCATTTCCCCTCACCCCGGCCCTCTGCCGGAGGGAGAGGGAGACACGCGCATCATCGCCGCCGGTTTCCTCACCGCTCCGCCTTACCCCAACGACCTCTTGGCCCCTGCCTCGGCAGCGGCAAGGCACTCTTTCACGTCGTCCAGCGGGTTTTCCGGCTTCTCTTCGTACTCCAGCGCCAGGCAGGCGTCGGCCGGAAAGTTCACCTTGCGCAGCGCCTTGAAGACGCCCACCAGGTCCAGGTGTCCGCGGCCCAGGATGACCCCCTTGGTGTTGGCCCGCTGGTCGGCAAAGTCCTTGAGGTGCACGCCGAACAGCCGGCCTTCCAGCAAATGAATCACCCGCACCGGGTCTTCCGCCGAACGGATGTAGTGCCCCAGGTCGGCGCACGCCCCGATGTTCGGATGCCGCCCCTGGATGGCGTTGAGCACGTCGCTGACTTTGTTGTAGCGGGCGCCCGGCCCGTGGTTGTGAATCGCGATGCGGATGTCGAACTCGGCCACGAGTTTGTCCAGGCTGTCGAACGAATCTTCGGTCGGATCGGCCGTCAGGTTCTTAATGCCGGCGGCCTTGGCAAACTCGAACCAGCGGCGATTGGCGTCGTGGTCCTTGGTGAACGGATTCACGCCGTGCGACAGCGCCCGGATGCCCAGCTTGCTGAGCTGCGCCTGGCGGGCGGCCAACTGGTCGGGCGTCGACTTGCTGGGCAAATGGGCGTCGAACAACTCGACGGCCGTCAGGCCGAGCTCGTGAATCTGCTGCAGTGCCTGCTCGACCTTGAAATGGCGAAACGTGTAGGTTTGCACGCCCATCACGAAACCGGAAAAGCGGTCGTCGGCGGCCTGCACGCGACCCACGCGCGTCAGCGCCAGGCCAGCGGCGGTGCATTGGAGAAATCGGCGACGTGTGGTGGGCGTGCTCATGAGGCGACTCCTAGGGACTGGCGGACCGGCGGATAAAATACGGGCCCAATGCGTTGAAACAGGATACCGCGGCCAGTCGCGGGGGGCGAGTCGTGGCCAGCGCCAAATGGCGAGAGACTACTGCGCCAGCAACTCGCGGATCGCCCGTACGATGTCCTGAATACCGGGTACTACCGCCGCTTCGAGTGGCGGGCTATAGGGCGTCGGCGTGGCCACGCCATTGAGCCGCTGGATCGGGGCGTCTAAGGAGTCGAATCCGGCCGCCAAAACCTCTGCGGCAATCTCGCCACCGACGCCGCACATGCCCGGAGCTTCGTCGACGATCAGCAGCCGTCCCGTCTTCCGCACCGACTCGAGCACCGTGGCCACATCCAGCGGGGCCACCGTTCGCGGATCGATGAGTTCAATCTCCACCCCCTGCGCCGCCAATCGCTCGGCCGCCTGCTCGGCCAGGGCGACCATCCGGGCCAGAGCCACCACGGTGGCGTGTCGCCCCGGGCGCACCAAGCGGGCAACGCCGAACGGCAATTCGTAGTCCCCCTCGGGCACGTTTCCCTTGGCGGTCAACAGTTCGCGATGCTCCAGCAGGACCACCGGGTCGTCGCAACGCAGGGCGTGTTTCAGGAGTCCTTTGGCATCATAAGGATTCGACGGCACGACAATCCGCAGCCCCGGCGCCTGGGCAAACAAGGCGTAGTAGCTGCCCGAGTGGTGCGTGGCGGCGGCGTGACCGACGCCGATACAGCCGCGGAGGAGGATCGGCATCTTCAGTCGGCCACTGGACATGTACTGCATCTTGGCGATCTGGTTCACCAGCTCGCCGACGGCGTCCAGGATGAAATCGGCGAACATGAAATCGACCACCGGCCGCGAACCGGTCATCGCCGCGCCGCACGCCAGGCCGATGAACCCACGTTCGCAAATCGGCGTATCGCACAGCCGCAGCGGGCCGTGCTTGTCGTACAAACCGGCGGTGGTCTGAAAGTTGCCGCCCCGTTTGCCGATCCCTTCGCCCAGCACGAAGATACGGTCGTTCACGACCATTTCCTCGGCCAATGCTTCCCACACGGCCTGGGTGTAAGTGACAATCCGCTCCGTCGCCATGGGCAGCGCCGCGCCGCTGGGAATGTCGCGCGGGACTGCAAAGATGTGCGTGGCGGCGGTGGCCGGCTCGGGCCAGGGGCTGCCCTCGGCGAACTGCCGGGCATCGGCGATTTCGGATCGCAGTTCCGCTTCGATCTGGTCGAATTGCGGCTGGGCATCGGGCGCGTCTTGCAATAGTACGCTCTTGAGCGCCGCGATGGGGCAGCGCGTTTTCCACTGTTCCACGTCTTCGCGGGTGCGGTAGGTGAAATCGCCCATCCCCTCGGCATGTGCCCGGGTGCGATACGTTTTGCACTCTAATAGCGTGGCCCCTTGGCCAGCCCGCGCGCGGGCAACCGCCTGACCCGCCGCGTCGTACACGGCCAGGACGTCGTTGCCGTCGACTTCGATTCCCGGCAGGCCGTAGGCCGTGCCGCGGGCCGCCACCGACGGATTGCCTGCCGAGTACTCGAACGGCACCTCGGTGGCAAACTGATTGTTCTCGCACACAAACAGCACCGGCAGTCGCCAGATGCTGGCCATGTTCAGCGCCTCGTGAAAGGCGCCATTGTTCACCGCGCCGTCGCCAAAGAACGCCACGGCCACGTTGTCCTGGCCCAGGACGCGAAAGCTGTAGCCGCCCCCGGCCGCCTGCAACAAGTTGGGGCCGACAATGCCGGTGGTTCCCATCAGGCCAACCTCCGGCTGGAACAGGTGCATGCTGCCGCCGCGACCACTGGAGCAGCCGGTGGCCCGGCCGAACAGCTCGGCCATCAACTCGCGCGGCGACACGCCCTTGGCTAGAGCGTGTCCGTGGCCGCGATGGGTGCTGAAAATGACGTCGCTGGTCCGCAGATGCGCACAGACGCCGGCGGCGATCGCCTCCTGTCCGACGTAGGTGTGGCAGGCGCCGTGGACCAGCCCCTGTTGATGCGCCCGGGCCAATTCCTCCTCGCAAAGCCGAATGCGGAGCATGGTGCGGTACAAGGCGAGTTTTTCCACGAGGTCGGGCATGTTGGTGGAGCGTGCTTAGTCGGCAACAAGAGATGGTCAGGGGACGCGCTCGATCAATGTAAGCCAGTCCCGTGCCCCAGGCGAGTGCATTCGCTATCCGCCCCCGGTAGACCATCCGCCCCGCGGGCCGATAAACTACCGAACCGGCTTGGACAGCCGGCGGCAAACCCAGGTCAGCAGCGCTGGCACGCCAAAGGTTCTACAAAGCCGTCCGCAGATTCCCTTGCCAATAACTCATTTCGATTAATCGAACT
>CAYWTU010000613.1:0-3448 GCA_964461275.1 uncultured Pirellulales bacterium
GCCGGGCTGGCGTTTTGCGCGGACGGCAGGGACAAGCACTACGGCTTCTACCCCAGCGGCGGACAATTGCGGCTGACGCGGTTCGCCGGCCCCGACATCAACTCCTGGACGATCCTCGACCAACGCCCTTCGGCCCACTATCGTTCCGGCGACTGGAACCGGCTCAAAGTCCGCTGCAGTTCCCAGCAGTTGCAATGCTTCGTCAACGACCAACTGGTGGTCGAGGCGCCCGGCGCCACATTATCGGGCACGCGAATCGGTCTGGCCAAGTTCCGCGACACCGAAGCGCAGTTCAGAGATTTTCGCGTTGGACCGCAATTGTCGTCGGCCGACGCCGCGGCCGATCCCGCGGCGCTGCAACTGCAAGCGCAGGTGGACGAAGTGGCCCGCAAGCTGGCGGCGCCCGACGCGACAGCGCCCACCGTCGACGAGCAGAACCCGCTGTTGAACAACGCTGCCGCCAGCGCCCGACTGCTTCGCGACCACGCTCGTCGCTTAAACCTACAGGCGACCCGGCTGGAAGACCTGGCCGAATCGTTGCATCGCCAATCGGTATTACGAGCGCTGGAGAAACTCTGCGCCGCCGGCCAGGAAGATTTCGATTTGGCCCGCGCCTGTTTTTGGATCGCCAGGCTGGACGACGCCGACGTCGATCCGGACGACTACGTTGCGGAGCTCGACGCCATGGCCGGTGAAATCCGTCGCGGTCTGCCCGCCGGCGCCGACGACGTGGCTCGGCTTGCCGCCCTTGACCGCTACCTGTTTGAAGAGAATGGCTACCATGGCAGCCGCACCGAGTATTACACGCGGGCCAACAGCTACCTCAGTTCCGCCATCGACGACCGCGAGGGCCTGCCGATCACGCTGTGCGTGTTGTATATGGAGCTGGCTCGGCGCCTCGACCTGCGCGTCGTGGGTCTTCCCCTCCCCGGTCATTTCATCGCCCGGCACGATGCGGCCGACGGCTCTCAACAACTAATCGACGTCTTCGAGGGCGCCCGGCGACTGACGCCCGCCGAGGCCGAGCGCCGCGTGGCCGACGCCACCGGCGCCCCTCCGCAAGCGGAACACTTCGAGCCTGCCGGCACCCGAGTGATCTTGGTGCGCATCTTGCGCAACCTGCTGGGCGTCAGCCAAAACGAGCGCGACGTACCCGGCTCGCTGGCCTACCTCGACGCGACCCTGCTGGTCAGCCCCAGCGAAGTCGAGCCGCGCTGGATGCGGGCGCTGTTGCGCTCGCAAGCCGGCCGCCGCGACGAGGCGCTCGACGACGTCAACTGGCTCTTGGAGCATGCCGAGAACGAAGTGAACCTGGCCCCGGTGCGGCAGTTGCAACAGTTTCTGCTGCAACAGTCAGACTGACGGACCGGCCGTACGCTACAAGCCGGCTTTCGCCGCGTGTGCGGCCAAATTCTGTTGTTCCTGGTCGTAATCCAGTCCGCGGGCGCGGCTCCAGGTTTGCGGCGACAAGACGCCGTGGCGGAATTGAATCTCGGCGACCCGCTCATCTTGCAACCGGTCGCGCACCGATAGCGCCGGAGCGCTCGCTTCGATCTCGATTTGCGACAGCGCCTCGGCCGGCAAGCGTCCCGCTTCCACCGCCGCCGCCATCGCCCGCCACAGCACCTCGCGGTCGTCGGCGATTTGCTCCGCTTGCAGCCGTTCGAACATCTTGACCGCCGGTCCTTCGGCCACCATCGTCGAGGCGTAGTTGGCGTTCGAGGCGTCGGAGGTGAGCATGAACTCGGGCATCACCAACCGGCTGGCTACCGCCCGCAGCTCCGCTTGCAAGATATGCACATAGTTGCTGGCGTCCAACCGCGCCGAGGGAAAGTCGTAGTCCACGTCCCCGTGGGCGTCGAGCACGGTCCCTGGTCCGTACCGCCGCCAGTGGTTGTCGCGGCCCGAGCCGGGCTCGGTTACGGTCAGGTCCGCTTGATCGGCCACAAACTGTTGCACGCTCCCGCGCGTGGCTCCGTGATGTTTGCGAATCAGCGCGATGGCCGATTGAATCTCCGCCAACACACTCATGTTTCGCAACAGCTTCTCGGCCCGCCGCAGGTTCTTGAGCACCGGAAAGTACAGCGGCAGGCCGCGCTTCACGTTGGCGTCGACATTGGCCTTGCGATGCTGTATCCAGCGAGCCTCGACCAACTGGCCGTCGATGAAGTATCCCCGCACGGTCTCCACATCCTCTTCGTCGCACAGCACGCCCAATTCGGCCCGCGGATCGCTGCGCCAGGCGTCGGGCGTACGGACCTGTCCCGGCTCGACCAGCCGCACGCGCAACACCCCGTCGTCATGGCGAAACAGCCGTAAGAACACCTCGCCGTCGCGGTCCCGCCGCCGCACCAACTCGGCCTGTCGATGTTGCCAGCGGTTGACCCGCACGAACTCGTCCAACAGGCGCTGCGCCTCGCGGCACAACTCGGCATCGATCGGGCATCCCTTGCGCGTCGCCGCCCGATACGTGTGTCCCGCGCCGACAATGTAGCTGATCCGATTCTCGTGCCCGTTGATGGCGAACTCATTGCCGAGCGCCAGCATCCGACACTGGTAACGAATTTCGGCCAGCTCTTCCTCGGAAAAAGACGACAGCCGCCCCGCTTCGGTCCCGCCGCCGGCCCCAATCGGCAGCCACCGCAAACCGTCGTTGTCGTACAGTGCGTCGCGGGGATCGACCAGCGCGTCCCACAGTTCGTCGAAAGCCTCGCTCAGCCGCCGCTGGATCCGGTCGATCGACGCGCCGGTTCGGTTGCCCGAGGCGCCGTTGACCACGGCGTGATGTTGTGTCGAATGCATGGTTGAACCTCCTCTTAGTGGATTGATGGTTGTGGCAAATTCTGAAGTCGTGGCCAGCATGGCCCCCAGCGGCGCCGTCATCGGCCGCGCACCAGGTCGCGAAACGACAGGGCCGTTTCCTGCTGCGCAGGCCGCCGCGCGTCGCCGGCCAAGCGCAGCGCCATTTCCAACGCGTCGGGGCCGTCGTCGTGGTCGCCCAGCGGGAACTCGCACAACTGGGCCACCAACTGCCGGGCCCCGGCCGAGCCCGCCTTAAACCGCAGCCGCTTGGCAGACAACAGCGGACCCAGGCGGCGAATTCGCACCACCTTGTTCACCGTGTTGTGGATGCCATACACCGCTCCCTGTGGCATTCCTCGGGCGCGAAACGCCGCGTCGAACTGCGGCCGCAACAGCTCCTGAAACTGGTTTGTCTCTACGCCGAACAAGTCCGGGCGAAACTGTTCGAACAACTCGACGCCGCGCTCGACCATTTCACCCACCGGCCGTCGCGCTAGGTCCGCGTCCACCAGCACCGTGCCGTCCGTCGCCATCCCCAGCCACACGTAGGCCGCAAAGTCGCCCAGCCGATCGTCGCGCCCCTTGCTCGGGTCGAGGGCCAGCGCCTTGGCCGACAGCCGCTCCGGCCACTGGTCGAACCACAGCG
>CAYWTU010000614.1:0-3439 GCA_964461275.1 uncultured Pirellulales bacterium
GCGAACCTTGGCGCGCCAGCGACCCAGAACGAAACCGAACACGGCACCATCGCAATACAGCACCCCACTCCCGCAGCGACCACCGCCGACCGGCGTCGGCACAATGGCTCGACAGAGTGGGTCGACCAGGATTGATCGACATGGCAAAAAAAGTAGACGCCAAGAAAGAAGATAAAGACGCAGCTAAGGCGAAGGCGGCCAAGAAAGAGGACGCCAAGAAGGGCGATGCCGCGCCAAGCGGCCCGGCGCCGCCGCCGCGCCTCCGCGTGCGGTACGACAACGAGATCTTGCCGGCATTGTCCGAGCAATTCGGCCGCAAGAACCGGCTGAATTTGCCGCGATTGCAAAAGATTGTGGTGAACATGGGCGTCGGCAGTGCGATCACTGAGAAAAAGCACATCGAAGAGGCGGTCTCGGCCCTGACGCAGATCGCCGGCCAGAAGCCGGTGGTCACCAAGTCGCGAGTGGCCGTAGCCGGCTTCAAGCTCCGCGAGAACCTGGACATCGGCGTCAAGGTGACAATGCGGGGCAACCGGATGTACGAATTCCTGGATCGGCTCATCTCGCTGGCTTTGCCTCGCGTGCGCGACTTTCGCGGACTGAGCAACAAGGCGTTTGACGGGCACGGCAATTACAGCCTGGGGCTGCAAGAACAATTGGTGTTTCCCGAATTGAACCCCGACAAATACACCCGCACGCAGGGCATGAACGTGACGGTGGTCATTTCGGGCGGCAGCGACAAGGAGTCGCACGAATTGCTCAGGCAACTGGGCATTCCGTTCAAGGCCGAAGGCGCGTGAGGAACGCGACTTTGCGGGACGGACCCAACGGACAACGTAAGCGAATATCCTTCAGAACGCGGACACTTTCAGAACGCAATTTTCACCAGGAATCGGTATGGCCAGCAAATCGAAAATCGCCATGGCGGCCCGCAAACCTAAGTTCAGCACGCGGCAAGTGCGGCGTTGCAAGTTGTGCGGGCGTCCACGGGCCGTATACCGGAAGTTCGGCATCTGCCGGATCTGCTTCCGCAACCTGGCCAACGAAGGCGTGATTCCAGGCGTGAAGAAGGCGAGTTGGTGATCGCGGCAAGAGGCCCAGGCGAAGGGCGCAGAGTCCTTTTTCCCTTTCAAGCAGTGAAACGAAGTAGACAGGTGTTGAGTAGGCCGCGAACGGTTGTTGATCGACTGCAAGCGGCAACCCCTGGCGGACGAAACCGAGAATCAGGTGCAACAAGCCTATGATGACCGACCCCATCGCCGACATGCTCACCCGCATTCGCAACGCGGTGCGCGTCGAATCGGTTGAAGTGCTGATGCCTTCCTCTAAAGTCAAGCGCGGCTTGGCCGAGGTGTTGAAGCGCGAAGGCTACATTTGGGACTGGGAAGAAGTGCAGGCAGACCCTGCCAGCCAGCTCAAGTTGACGCTCAAGTACGGCCCCAACGGTGAGCGCGTGATTCGGCACATTCGCCGCATCAGCAAGCCCGGTTGCCGGGTGTACAGCCGTTCGTCCACGCTCAAACCGGTCCTCAATGGCCTGGGCATTTCCATCCTGAGCACCAGCCGCGGCGTGGTCAGCGATCGGGAAGCGCGGCAAAAGAAACTGGGCGGCGAGGTGCTTTGCGAATTGTGGTAGGCCGCCCTGCCAGCGGTCGTCGGGTTGAGAAGCGTCAGCAGGCACATAGACAGCGATCATTCAGTCAGTAAGCGAGTTCAGCCATGTCCCGTATCGGCAAGAAACCGGTGGCCGTCCCCGGCAACGTCAAGGTGGCGGTGTCGGGCAGCAACATCCAAGTGGAAGGCCCGTTGGGCAAGCTGTCGCTGGCGCATCGGCCCGAAGTCAGCGTCAAGCTCGAAGACTCGCCCAAGCAGTTGGTGGTGACACGCGACAGCGACGAACGGTTGCCCCGCGCCCTGCATGGACTGACCCGGGCGCTGCTGCAAAACATGGTTGACGGCGTGACCAAGGGTTATGAGAAAAAGCTCGAAGTGGTGGGCGTGGGATACTTGGCCGCGGTCCAGGGAAAAACGCTGCAGCTTCGCGTCGGGTTTGCCCACGAAGTGCACCACCCCATCCCGGATGGATTGACCGTCACCTGCCCCGACCAGACGCACGTCGTGATCAAGGGCATCCACAAGCCGTTAGTGGGTCAATTTGCGGCCGAGGTGCGGGCCTCGCGCAAACCAGAACCGTACAAAGGCAAGGGGGTCCGTTACGACGGCGAGCAGGTTCGCCGCAAGGCCGGCAAGGCAATGGCCAAGTAACGATCGCCTCGCAAGTCCGTTAATTTCGATTCTTCCGACAGGTTTGGGTACGCGACGTGAACCATCAAAAAACGATCAATCGACAACGCGCGCGGCGCCACTTCCGCGTTCGCAAGCGCGTCCAGGGCACGCCCGAGCGGCCGCGGCTGAGCGTGTTTCGCAGCGGTAAACACATTTACGCCCAGGTGATCGACGACCTTGCCGGGCGAACGCTGGCTTCCGCCAGCACCATGGATAAGCAGCTTCGCTCCAAGGACATCAAGGCGTACAACACCGAGGCGGCCAAAGCCATTGGCGCGGCCATCGCACAACGGGCATTGGCGGCCGGTGTGCAACAAGTTTGTTTTGACCGTCGCTACTACCGTTATCACGGCCGCGTGGCCGCCTTGGCGGACGCCGCCCGGGCCGCCGGACTGTCGTTCTAAGCCACTTCATCCCCCTCAAAATATCGGCAACCTGACCTAACGATTCACTGGGCTTGCAACTTCGCGAGCCCGCCCACAGCAAGGTAGTTTTTCATGACAAGCGGCAATGAACCGACACGCGGCGAGTTGATCGACAAACTGGTGCGGATCAACCGTTGCGCCGCGGTGGTCAAAGGCGGCCGGCGATTCAGCTTCGCCGCGTTGGTGGTGGTGGGCGACGGACGCGGCCGGGTGGGCTGGGGCTACGGCAAGGCGAATGAAGTTCCACCCAGTGTCGAAAAGGCCACCAAGGACGCCACCCGCAACATGTACTCGGTGACGCTGCAAAACAAGTCCATTCCGCACCGCGTGGAAGGCAGGTACGGCAGTGCGCATGTGGTGCTCGTACCGGCCGCTCCAGGCACCGGCGTCAAGGCCGGCGCCAGCGTGCGAGCGGTGTGCGATGCGGTGGGCATCCACGACATTCTCACCAAGAGCTTCGGCTCGTCCAATCCGGTCAACTTGGTCAAGGCGACCATTGAAGCCTTGCGGCAATTGCGCGCCGGCGAAGACATCGAGCGGTTGCGAGGAGTTTCCCTGTCATGAATTTGCACGACGTCAATCGCGGCGTACACAAGCACAAGAAACGCAAGCGCGTCGGCCGGGGGCCCGGCTCGGGCCACGGCAAGACGTCGGGACGCGGCCACAAGGGGCAAGGCGCCCAGCGCGGTTGGACCAGCCACCCGGCCTTCGAAGGCGGTCAGTTGCCG
>CAYWTU010000615.1:0-3430 GCA_964461275.1 uncultured Pirellulales bacterium
CGAAGTATCGACTTACGAATAGGGAGCGCTTCGGCAGCGTTCCAATACCAACGGGGCTCGTCGACTTCCAAACGAGACGCAATCGACAACCGCGAAGTGTGGCCTCAGCACGGCGATACCAGTCCTCACGAGTCGCTTCTCTCTTTGCACCTTCTTCCCTGAACTTGGTTTTGTCCGCGAGAAATGCGATCGCCTCGATGAGCGAGCTCTTTCCAGACCCTCGCCCTCCGATAAAGCAATTCAAGTTTCTGGATAGGGGAAGTGTGAAAGGAGCCTTTGCATCGGACGATGGCGGATCGTCGGACATCATTGGCCGGCTGGAGATCAAGAAACGCGGCGTCCCCTATTCACCTGAAGAATTGCAGCTCGCACTGCGCGTGCCTGGCGACGAAACTGCCACGCTGCTGTTGCTGCGGCAAGGGGAACAGCCGTTGGCGATCTTGGCGAGGCGAGTTCGCTAGGGTTCTTGTTGTCGATCGCCAACAGCCTCACGGAATTTGCGTTCGGGTCGGTCGCTGTTGGGCGGCACGCGCGAAAACGTACGCGTCGTGGGCTTCGAGCTGTCGCGGCGCGGCCGAGCCGTTCCCTTCGCGGCGCCCCAGCAGCGAGTTGGGATGATGTGAGTGGCCAGGCCTAACCAGCCGAGCAGTCGAATGAAGTAATAGTTCAAGTCAAACTCCCACCAGCGGACCTGCACGCTCGCCGCCGCCTGATCCGCGTGATGGTTGTTGTGCCAGCCTTCGCCGCCGGTGATCAGCGCCACGAACCAGTTATTGCGGCTATCGTCCGCCGTACTGAAATTGCGATATCCCGCCAGGTGCGAAAACGAATTGACGCTCCAAGTGATGTGCCAGACGTAGACGGTCCGGGCAATGACGCCCCACACGAACAAGCTTAGCGCCCTTTGCCAGGCCGCCGCCGGGTCGGCCATGAGCAGCCAGCACACGCCCCAACCAGCCAAGAAAAGCGCCGCGGCATGGGCTAGGTAAATCCAGACCACGGCCCAACGATGGCGCTCGAGATAAAAATAGAACGGGTCTTCGAGAATGTCGCGGGCGTACTTGTCGAAGAACGAATAGTCGGTCAACGCCCGGTTGCGAACACACAACCAACCGATGTGCGACCAAAAGAAATTGACCAGCGGACTATGCGGGTCTTCGGTTTCGTCGGACTCGTTATGGTGCTTGCGATGCCAGGCGACCCATTTGGCGGGCGTTTGCTGCGCGCTGCACAAGGCCATTACAACGAAGCTGTGTTCCAGCCATTTGGGCGTGCGAAAGCTGCGGTGCGTCAATTGGCGGTGATAGCAGACGGGAATCCCCATCTGTCCAAAGCCGGAGACCCCCGCAAAAAAAGCCGCCACTCCCCACCAACTAAATAGGCTGGGGACGAAAACGAGACACGCCAAGGCGTGAAACAGGACAAACGCCACGACGTAGTCCCATTGGATTCCGGCCAAATCGACTCTCGACGGCAGTTGCAGCGGGCGACCCGTAGTACTATGCATGAAGGCTCCGCGGATAATGAGCCATTCGCGGGGAGCTCAAATAGGCACGCTCATCGAACGACACACCGCCAGCCTACCATGTCGTGCGCATAATGCGACTAGTCGCGCAACCCGTTGCCTAGACGACGAAACTGCGCGAAGCTGTAACGCTTCGAACAAGTACGCCCATTTCGCCAATTGGTAAATGGGGCAGTTTGGCGGCCACGAACCGCCAAAGAATTTTCGACAAGTTTTTCGATGACGGGGCTTGTGCTTCAACGCTCCGCTACGATTACTTGCGGCCCACAATTGCCGTCTCGTCGAACACCGCGCGACGGATCACCGTTCGTTCGTCCGTGGTGAACACAATGTGGATCTTGCCGTCCTGCGCCTGGATGGCGAACGGATAGGCGAAATCGCCCGGGCCGGTGGCAATGTCGCGGCGATGCGGCCAAGTCTTGTCGCCATCGGTGGAAACGGCCACGGAGAGCGGCGTGCGGTCGTTCATGCTGTGGTTGTAGACCAGCAGCAAATGGCCGTTGGCAAGGTCCAGCAAATCGATGGCCGCGTTCGGGTTGGGGAACTTGCTGTCCACGCCGGGCGACCACGTGCGGCCATCGTCCTTCGACTCGCTGCGCACCAGATAGCCGTCGGTTGTGGGGCCGTAACCTCCTCCACGACGGCAGTAAGCCACCAGAAAGTCACCCTTCACGCGAGCCACGGCCGGCTGGATGTTGCCGATCCGCGAGCCGATGCGGCTCGACTCGGTCCATGCCAGCGTTTTGGGATCCCAGCGCAGAAACAGCGACACGCTGTCCGGTCCCAATTGTTCCGTGTCGTGACCGGTTTCGTGATAGACGGGCAGCAGGTGACCGCCATCGGCCAACGGCAAGGGGCGGCCGCGAACCATCATCCCCTCGTCGAACGCCACGGTGATCGGATCGCTCCACGTTTTCGCCCCGTCGCGCGACAGCTTGGCCTGAATCCGCGAGGTGGACCACGTTTTTCCATAGCGGACCACGTAGTACAGCCAGACCGTGCCGTCGGGCGCCTGCCAGACCACGGCGTTGCCTTCGCTGCGATGCGGCGTATCGGCGATCGGCATGGGAGGCGACCAAACCGTTTCGCCCGCCTTTTGTCGGCTGCCGTACACCGCCGTATCGGTGGCGTACTCGCCGGCGCCACCGTAATAAGCAATGTAGAAATCGCCGCTTGCGAGCTGAGCAATGCTGGCCGGGTGCTTATACGGCCCCGGATGCTCGGCGCCAAAGATCCGCTCGATCGGAATTTCGGCCGCAGGGCAGGTGGTGGCGAGCGCGAGGCTAAGGAACGACCAAAACAAATGCCGACCGCCCTCCAACTTCCGTTGATTCCAGGCGATGGAGAAGGTTGTTTGTTGGACTCTTAAGATCGTCGCGAGCAACAGGCGGCATCTGGTCATTGGGTTGTCATTTCGTTGTTGCAGAAGGAATTGAACCGGCGAGGCGCCAAAAGTGAAATAAGTGGCGCCCGTGGAAACGTTTCTTTCCCTGACGCATCTGTGCGGTTCATTGAACGCGGTTCCATTCAGTGGATCATCCGCTCCTGCCCTTCCCAGAACGGTTTGCGGATGTCGCGCTTGAGGATCTTGCCGGCGCCGCTCTTAGGCAATTCGTGCTCGGTAAAGCTGACGCTCTTGGGGCATTTGTAGTTGGCGATCAGGCCGTGGCAATGGTGAATCAACTCATCGGAGGTGGCGGTGTGGCCCGGCTTGAGATAGATCACGGCGTGGACCGCTTCGCCCCATTCGGTGTCGGGCACGCCGATCACGGCGGCCTCGAACACCGCCGGGTGCTCGTGCAACGCCGCCTCGACCTCGACCGAATAGACGTTTTCGCCGCCGGTCACGATCATGTCCTTGGTCCGGTCGACCAAGAAAATGTAGCCGTCGGCGTCCATGTAACC
>CAYWTU010000616.1:0-1339 GCA_964461275.1 uncultured Pirellulales bacterium
TTGAAGTGGCTGTTCGAGCAGCGGCGTCGCTGAACTGGACGGCAAATATGCGCCAAGCCGTTCGGAGAGGTCGGGCGTCGATGGCTGGTTCTCTGTGTGGGCGGCGGTTGCACCAAGAACGCCGCTACCGTCCAAGTCGGTCCGATTCTTCGAGCATGGGCTCGAGTTCGTCCACGAAATCTCGGACGTCTTTGAACTCACGGTAGACGCTGGCGAAGCGCACGTAGGCCACTTCGTCCAGTTGCCGCAGCCGACGCATGAGCAGTTCGCCCAGATTCCGGCTCTCGATTTCCACGTCGTAGCGGTCGAAAATGTCGGCCTCGATGGCGGCGATGGTCTGGCTGATCTGCTCGTCGCTGATCGGCCGCTTCCAGCAGGCCTTTTGCAGGCCGCGACGAATCTTGTCGCGATCGTACGGCTCGCGGACGCCGTCTTTTTTGACCACCTTGAGCGTCGTGCGCTCGATCTGCTCATAGGTCGAATAGCGCCGCTTGCACTCCAGACACTCGCGCCGCCGGCGAATCGCGTAGCCGTCCTGGCTGGCGCGCGAGTCGATGACACGGTCGTTGTCCTGGTGGCAGAACGGACATTTCATGCGTGCGCCGCCTGGCAAGAGCCGAAACTGAGCCCGACTTCAATATACCCCCCGCCTCGGAGAACCGAAACCGCTGGTTCGCGGGAGA
This sequence comes from uncultured Pirellulales bacterium, assembly GCA_964461275.1. Classification (GTDB taxonomy): domain Bacteria; phylum Planctomycetota; class Planctomycetia; order Pirellulales; family CAYNRE01; genus CAYWTU01. Next base: position 684 of record CAYWTU010000616.1, read on the forward strand.
ATTGCCGGGGAAGGCATTCGGGGCCTGCCGAGCGCTGGGACCCAGGTGACGAAACCGGCCGCGCGGAAATATAATTCGGCGGACAGCGAACAACCGTTTGCCGGCTGCCGCTGGATGACGTCGATTTCACCCGCACACGAGGAATCACTGGCCATGACCGCAGCTTCCGCCGATGGACCCAAACCCTCCGCCCCTGGGCGCACGGGACAGGAGCGCCTCAGCCGGCTCGACCCGGAGGTCGAATTGTGGCAAGGCCGCTATTCGGCCAAGGCGATGATTGGAACCTGGGTGACGTGCGGGGCGTTGACCATCGTCGGCATTGTGGCAGCAGTGCTAGCGGCGGCGGCGGGCCTGGCGATCGTGGCCGCAGTGGGCCTGTTGTGGTTGTATTCCCTGGCCATGTTGGCGTACCGGCGGTTGAGCGTGCGCTATCGATTGACGAACCAGCGATTCTTCCACGAGACCGGCGTCCTGAGCCGGACAATTAATCGCATCGAGGTGATCGACATGGATGACATCACCTATCGCCAGGGATTGGTGGAGCGGATGTTTGGAGTGGGCAGTATTTTGATCTCATCGAGCGACCGCACGCATCCCGAGATGTGGATGCGTGGGATCGACGACGTGGCGCGAGTGGCGGGACTGGTGGATGACGC
>CAYWTU010000616.1:1349-3429 GCA_964461275.1 uncultured Pirellulales bacterium
TTGTAGGGCCGCTTCCCGTGCGGGGGCGCATGTACGCCCGGCGTAAGGAGCGCCTGCGTCGCGGCATGTTTATCGAGTCGGTTTGAAGTGATGTCCGACGGTCGGGCCGAGTGGACGGCAACGGTCCCTCGGGATCGACTTTGTCGGAATGCGAGCCGCGTTGGACGATTCGTCTGGTTTTGAATGGGCTGACAGGGTAGCAAGGGTCGCCGGGGCGCAGGCGATGGGGTTTCGCAAAACCAAATTGTTCTGTACGCAGTGCGGCGAGATGACGACTCACGTGCGACCGTCCAGCCGCGTCAGCCATGAGCTGCATGGGCTGTTGAGCGTGATCAGTTGCGGTCTTTGGTTGCCGATGTACGGGTGGCTGGTGGTTCGCCAACGTTCGATTGACCGCCAGCCGTACCAGTGCAGCCGTTGCAGTTCGGGGCGGTAAACTCTCTGTGAATTGCCCCACTTACGGCCTAAGAGCCGAACTTTCTCGTTCGGTCAACTTGCCGGCCGGCGTGCGCCGAAGTATTCCGTGAGGCGTTACGTTCGTCACGGACGGCAAGGTCACAATCGGCCGGCGCGCCATTTCCCCCGTCGAAGGAGCCTTCGGTGGCCATGGATCTGCGATGGACTGCCTTGTTGCTGGTTTGTACAGGGCTGGTGTGGGGTTGCGCCAAAGCTCCCGCCGGTCCCGACCCGCGGTTCGCGGCCGAGCGCGCCAAGTATCTGCTGCCGAGTGAACCGAGCGGCGCCTTGCCGGTGCTCGACGCCCGGGAAGAGTTGGCTTGTGACGGCAGGGTCACATTGGTTGGCCAGGTGGGAGGCGCCCCTCAGCCGCTGTCCGAATCTCAGGCGTCGTTCGTGGTTGCCGACCCCACGTTGTTGACCGACGACGGCCACGAACATCACGAATGCGGCGACGACTGCCCGTTTTGCAAGCGCAAGCAGGAGAACGAAGCCCACGGCTTGGCGCTGGTGGAAATTGTCGACGAGCAAGGGAGTGTGGTGCCGATAGGGGCCGCGGCGCTGCTGGGCCTCGAGCCTGAAACGACCATCGTGGTCCACGGACAGGCTGAGATTGACAGCTTGGGCAACCTGGTGGTGAAGGCCCGTGGCCTGTACATCCGCCGCTAGCGGCAACCAAAGGAATAGGGGTTCCAGCGATGTTTCGACGTAGTTTTCTGGCCGCGTCCGCGGGATTCTTTCTGAGTGTCCCGGCGGCGTTGGCGGCGCCCGCGCCCGACAAAGCGCCTCCGAAACTGATCACGATTAAAGTCAGCGACATGCACTGTGGGTCGTGCGCGAAGAAGATCGCCCGTAAGCTGTACGCGGTGCCGGGCGTGGTCAAGGTGCAGACCGACGTCTCGAAGCACACGGCCGTTGTCACGCCTCAAGCGGGCGCACCACCGCAGCTCAAACTGATCTGGGAGGCCGTTGAGAAGGCTGGTTTTCAACCGTTGTTGGTGACCGGGCCGGGCGGCACGCTGAAGGCCAAGGCCGGTACGCCCAAGGTGGCGGTCAAGCCGCACGCAGCGGACGAAGCCCGCTAAGCGAGTTGCCTGAGCGCCGGGCCGTTGCGATTGGGCAACGTGTGGACTTGTCGCCACAACGGCGTGACTTTGGTGTTGCCGGCGGACAGCCGTGTTCGCGTGCTCCGGCAACGGCTGCTCGGGTTGCAACGGCGGCAACGTTCGGCCCTCGTCGCGTCGCCAGAATTCGTTCGATGTGGCGGCCAAGTTCGTTTGACCGTCTGGCGGCGGCGCACTAGGGTTCAGTCGCACCGCGTGGATGGCCGTCGTCGTCCGACGAAGGTGCGCCTAGCACACAGGGGACCGAACATGTTGGCCGCCGCACTCGCCAATCCGCAGGTCATGTCGGTGTTGTTTTGGAGTCTGGTGGCGGTCGCGGGGTTGCCGGCGCTGATCGCGCTAGTCAATCCCGGGTTATTCGCCCGGCTCGATTCTCGCGGCAACAAGTGGTTCGACAGCACCAAGATGCTGGCGGTCTTGGACAAGCGCGTCGACATCGATCGTGTGTTGTTGCGGTTCAGCCGACTTTTGGGCGGGGCGGCCGTGTCCGCCCTGCTGGC
>CAYWTU010000617.1:0-3427 GCA_964461275.1 uncultured Pirellulales bacterium
GTCGCGCATCTCGCGCAACTTGGCGCACACGTCGTCACGGTTGTTGATGTTGAACACGCCTTGGCTGTGGGCGTTTTGGGGCCTGGCGTGGCTCGTGTGGCCCGATCATCGTCCGCAGGGCCGGTGGATTTATCGCATTCTGGGCCTGGCGCCGGCGGCGGCAATTTACAGTGTCTACGGCCGCGCCGCGCTGCTCGTCGCGGCCGTGTTGCTGGCATTGGCGGGGCGACCCAGGCGGGAAGCGCGGCTCTTGGCAGCGTTGTTTCTCGGCTCGCTGCTGGCAATCGGCATGTTCGGCTCGAGAATGGAGCGATTGTTTGTGTTGTTTCAATGGACGTTCGTGGCGCTCCAGATGGGCGCCCTAGGCCATTATCTGGCCTGGACGCGCCGCGGCGTCATGGCCGCACGCCTGGTCGACGACCACCCCACGCAGGTTTGGTTCTTGCCTCGGTCGCCGACTCGTGCGGTCGCAGCGGCAATGGCATTGCTTGCGTGTCTGGTTATCTACCGTAATACGCTCGGGCGCGAGCGGCCCGTGACGCGCGAGGAAATTACGCCCACCTTCACCGAACTGGCCGAAGCGGCGATCCGCCGCACCCCCGACTTGTTCACTCCGCACGAACGAATCGCGCTTCGCCACAGCTCGATCGAGCCGCTGACCTTGGGGGGCCGCACGATCGAATCGCATGGCGACCTGGTGGCAATACACGCCTACGTCGACGCCTTGTACTACTTTCCGGCCTTGGCGCCGCCGCAGGTCGCGCCCGACGCGCACGTTCGCGCCCGCTTGTATCCCTTTACCGTGGTCCGCGCCGGCTACCGCGGTCCCAGCGGCGGCATGGTGACCGCCAGCTATGTGTTTCCCGGTGACCTCCGCTATCTGTCCGGAAAGCCGGTGTGCCTGCTGGGCCGCATCAACCGCAATGCCGTCAACGACATCTACGCCCAGGGGATGGTATGGACGGTGTACAGCGAGGGTATTGCCTGGTGTCCTTGGACGGGGGACAGTGTGCGGGCCGACGTGCGGGCTGCGCAATTCGCCGCGGACGAGCCGGCGCATCGCCGGCAACTCGAAAAGTTCATTCCTCGCGCCGCTCCCTCTGACGAGACTCACCAGTAAGTCATGCGCCGTTTCTGGTTCATTTCGATCGCGGCCGTCGCCAGCTTCTGCGGCGGCCACCGGTACAGCGCCAGCCAAGCCCGCAAACGGTTGCAGCCTGAAACGGTGAAGTATGAGTTCGTGTACGCGACGAAACAGGAATCCACGGGGCTGCGGGCCCAGTGGCGGCTGCAATCCACCGAGGCCAGTCGGACCGCCGTCTGGACCCAGTCGCCCGACCATTCCAACCAAGCGGTGCTGACGACTCCAGGGGAGCACGGCGATACGCCGTTTCCGGTCACGCTCAGGCATCCCCTCAAGACGCTCCTGCCGGACGACCTGGTGCTGTTCCGGTTCAAGGTCCGCGGAATAACGCAGCGCACCGCGCAGGCGTTCATCGTGATCCCAGGTAGACAGATGCAGTTCCTTACCCCGGTCACTCCGCTGTCGGTGTCTAAGGCGTGGCAGGAAGTGCAGATCGTGTGGCGGATGAATCAAGGCGGTCAGCTCGCGGAATGCAGCCTGGACTTCGACGCAGCCCCAGGACAAATTGAACTGGCCGACGTCCGGCTGGTGCGGCTCAATGAATATGCATCGTGGCTCCCATTGCCCGACGTCGCCCGCGGCGGCGTTCGAGTGTTTCAGCGCCCGACAGGTCTGGAGTGACGCCGGCCCGCGACATTGCGGATTGAGTCTGCTCGCCAGGCGCGCCGCCGGCTGGTGAAAATGCGAATCGAGCGACGTTGCCCGATACGGCGCGGCAGCTCGCGAAACTGAACGTCCCCGTCCCATTCGAGGCGCTGCCATGCCCGCATCCAAAGCCGTCCGCCTCGTGACCTGCATGTTTTGCTTGCTGGGCTGCCTGTCGGTCTTCGGACTGTGGAAAATTGGCGAACTGGCGTTTCAACGGCTCTCGCCCCGTCAGCGGTTCCGCATTCAACAAGCGCAGGCGCGAATCATCAAACAGACCGGCGCGGGAAACCTGGTGACACCCACGCCTCCCAAGGTGCGGTCGCCGTCCGGCGACGACAACGTACCGTTTCTCTATGCCATGCAGTGGCGGGCTCCCAACACGGCGTTGGCGCCTGGCGCGACGCGCCGGCCGAACGAAATCTGTTACGACTATTTTCCCGAGCCGTGGTCCTCGACCGACACGGTTGCTCCCGAGCAACTTTGGAAGCGGCTGTGGTGCTTACATGGAGGTCGAGAGGCGGTCCGAAGCGACGACGGCGACGTGATCCGCGTTTCGCATACGGCCGAGCCGGGGTTGATGTTGCGATCCTGGTCGGTTCAGCCGGAACGGGGCAATCCACCGGCCCTTCGCCTCAAGGCTCGCGCCGAAGCGCCGCGCGGGATCGCCGTCCTTTGCCAACACGCGCAAGATCAAACGACCATCGGGCACTGGACGGTGCAACTGGGGCCCGACTGGAACGAGTGGTTCCTGGCGTCGGCGGCGCCGACGCAGCCGATCGTGTTCGCAATCGACGTGGGAATGCACGCGGCCGCGGTGGAATTCGCCGCCCTGGAACTGGGCGCCGTCGCATTTCAAGCGTCTCCCTGGCGGCTGCCGCCGCACGTCATCCAGCGCCGCTACAACGCTCACGCCGACCGCGATCGCGACTATCCCGACACGCCGCCGCCGGCGGCACTGCGCATCGTGTGTGTGGGCGACTCGTTCACCGAAGGGGCCGGCGTCCGGGCTGAGGAAACCTTCGCCAAACAGTTGGAGGCGGAATTGACCGTGTCGGAAGAGGGGCCGATCGAGGTGCTCAACTGCGGCGCCAACCTGGCCAACCCGGCCGACTACACCGACAAATTTCTCCGGCACGACGTGCTGCGCGGACCGCACGCTGTGATCGTCACGCTCTGCCGCAACGACTACGAAACCCCCACCCTGCGCAAACAATTGCAAGACGAACATGGAGCGGACTACGAAGCCAGGTATCGGGTCGAGCAGAAGTACGCGCTCAGCGTCGGGTATCGGCCGGCTCTGAACGACCTAGACCCGCTCTTGGAGCGTTGTCGGCAAGACGATATTCCCGTCGTCCTGTGTGCCTTCCAGACCGATCGCGCCGCCGAATCCTTTCGCATGGACGAGGACGCGGCACAGTTTGCCCGCGAGCGGAACCTGCCTTACTACAACCCGGCCCAGGACTTGATCGCGGCCGATCTGTTTGACGAACGGGCGAAGTGCTCACCCTATGAATGGCACCCCAATCGCGAGGTTCACCGACGGCTGGCCTCGGAATTGGCCAGGCTGCTGCGTGAACAAGGGGTGCTCGCAGCCGCCCGAGAGCGGGTCGCCGCGGCCGCCCAGTAAGGTACGGC
>CAYWTU010000618.1:0-3425 GCA_964461275.1 uncultured Pirellulales bacterium
GAGCACCAAGTCTGCCTGCGGCGCCAGTTCGGGCAGCCGATAAATGAGCGGCTTGGTGTTGAGATAGTTGACGGCGCCCAGGCGGATTTTTCGGGGCTGATTCATGCGTGCAACGCCTCTTCGTGTGGTTGGCCCTTTTCAAAAAGCTAACCGGCACGACGGCGGGAAATTAACGAGCCGATACAGTGCGGAAAATGCGATTATAGGGCGTCTGTGGAGGGTGGAAAAGGAGGCGGCAAAGCGCCTCCTGCGTCCGGGGCGATCAGCCGCTTCCGCCGCGTCCCATGGCCGACCAGGTTGTTGGTTGGCCGGCTAAAACTCAATTTCCCGAAACGCCTTGAAACCGATCCGCATGGGAACGACGGTGGCCAGGGCGCCCACCACCAGGCTCAGCGCCACGCCGATGCCCAGCCACAGCGGCAGCCGCGATTCGTAGAGGAACGAATCGGCGAAGTCCGACTGCTGGGCCGCCACATAGAAATGGCACGGCACCGCGGTCAACGTCACGATGACCACAATGTAGATGGCGCTGAGCACCAGGTTGAGCGTGCCGCCGAACCCCGCCGCGATTTTCGCCGGCGACTCCTCGCGAAGGTTGGGCATCTTGGCGCCCAAGCCGACGGCGATGGCCGACAGCCCCAGACACAATAGCACGCAGGCCAGAAGGTGAATTCCGAGCACCAACGGCAAGACGCGGAGCATCAGATCGCTGAGCACGATCAAGACGCAACAGGCCACGGTGGAACCGATGGCCGCGAAGAGAAACTTGCTCCAGAGAATCGTCTCGCGCCGCAGCGGCAACAGACCCAGGATCCAAAATCGCCGGCCTTCGAGGCTGATCATTGGAAAAATGAACCGGCTGGTGAACGTCGACAGGATCAGCCCCACCACGGTCAGATTTAGAAAGCTGATCATGTTGACCCAGGTGGCGTGATTGACGTCGTAACGAAAGCGCCGGACGTTGACAAAGTACAACGTCAGCAAGCCCAGGAAAATTAAGAACTGCGACCATTGCATCGGGTCGCGGCGAAACAGCCGCAGATCTTTGACCAGCAGCAGCCGCATCTGCGGGGAGAGGAAAAACGTGGCCCGCAGCATCAGGGCGTCCATCCAATGGGCGCCGGGCCGGCGGCGGCTGGTTCCTTCGGTGTAGGAATCGTGGTAGCTGCGGCGAAAGATGCGCGCCGCTACGGCCACGGCCGCCTGATGCAGCAACAAGGCGTTGGAGACCAGGAGCGCCAAGAACAGCAGGCTTTCGGACCATTGCCGCTGGGCCGCCTCCAGCAGCCCGGTGCTGAGCCACCAATTGGGCAACAGGCGATGGTCGCTGAAGGGAAGGCGCATCAGCAGGGAATCGAACCAGCTAGGCGTGAGCAAGTCGCCCTCGGGCCCGCGCACGACCGACCAGGCGATCCACCCGCCACTGATGGCGCACGCCGCGGCCATGATCGACACGGCGTGGAGGCGGATTTTTGGAATCCGCCACATGATCACCAGGCAGACGATGGCTCCGATCCCGCCGGGAATCACCACGAACGCCACCAGGAACGGCAGCAGCAGCAGGTAATAGTACCAGGGCGCCAGGGCCACCAGGCCGTAGGCGACCCACATCGGGCTGCCCAGCAAGATGAACCCCCAACTGCTCAACAGCAGCGCTTCCTGAAACTTGTGCAAAAAGACGCGCTCGCTGCGGCAAGGCATGGTCAACAGAAACTGCACTTCGCGCGAGCGGTACAGACTGCCGTACAGGATGATGCCCGAAGAGAATGCGAGCATTACAGTGAGCGAGGCGAAGAACACGCCGAACATGGCCCGCACCGCTTCGTCGCGGGTGGCCGCGTTGGGGAGCGACGTGGCCAGGAAGCTGAAGGCCTCAATGAACAGGCCGAACAGCCCGCCCCAGAACACGGAGCTCAAGAGCAACAACAAGAACACACGCAGCCGCGACTCGCGCAGCGTTTGCCTCAGCGAGTTGACCACGGTCCACCGCCGCAGGCGCCAAAACAGGCGGGCTTCAGCGGCGGCGGACAGCGGAACGGCGGGGACCACGGACATAAGCGAACGGTCAGCGTGGGAAGTGGTCGATGAGTCGAGAACGTTTCCGAACTATGCGCTGCGCCGGGTAGGACCGACGTTGGGGGGCTGACCTGATTCGGCCTCAGCCGTAACGTTGAGAAACATCTGCTCGAGCGAGGTTTTTTCGGCCGACAGCTCGGCCCGAAGTTCGGCCAGCGTTCCCAGGCAGACCAGTTTACCCCCGTGGATGATGCCGACGCGGTCGGCAATTTCCTCGGCCACTGCCAAGGTGTGGGTCGACATGAAAATGGTAACGCCTTGGCTGGCCAGCGCCCGCAGCGTGTCTTTGACCAACCGGGCGCTCTTGGGATCCAAGCCGACCATCGGCTCGTCCAGCACCAGAACCGGTGGATTGTGCAGGAGCGCCGAAGCGAACACCAACCGCTGCTTCATGCCGTGCGAGTAGGTCTCGGTCAGATCGTCGACGAACGCGGCTAATTCGAACCGCTCGATCTCGCGTTCGACAAGTCCTCGACCCTCGGCCGATTCGACGCCGTACATATCGAGGATGAATTTGAGAAACTCACGGCCGGTGAGCTTGTCGTATAGATACGGCTCGTCGGGGATGTAACCCAGGCACTGGTTGGCGTTGCGACTGTGGCCGATGACGTCGAACCCGTGGACTCGAATCGTGCCGCTGGTGGGTCGCAGCAGGCCCACGAGCATTTTGATCGAGGTGGTTTTTCCGGCGCCATTGGGGCCGAGGAAGGCGAACAGTTCGCCGCGAGGGACCGAAAGCGTCAAGCCGGCCACGGCCGTCTTCGCGCCGTACGTCCGCACGACGTCATGGAATTCGATCATGGCGTGCCCGATTCACCCGCGTCTTTCCTCGCCCAGCGGCATTGTACACCGGCGGGCCGGAGGCGGCACGCGGGGCGTGGCGGGGCTCATTCTTCGGCGGGCGGCGGTAGTCGGACGAACGCCAGGTGCGAATCGAGCAGGGCGACTTCCTGCTTAAGGACCTGCCCCTGCTGATCAACCCAGGCGGTTCCCATCACCTGATTGGCCCGTTTGAGCCCGGCGCCGTGATCGGCCCGATACTCGACCACGAAGACCGACCGCGGCTGATCGCCCCAGACCAACAGCTCGCGCCGCACGACATGAGCCTGCATCACGTCCATCGGCGCGCTCGGCATGCGAAACGGGCTGAAGATGGGGACGGTCCACGACTGGCCCACCCGGAGGTTCGGCAACTGATTCTGCGGCGAGAGCACGTCGCCCACCAGGGCGTTCGGAGGCAGGTAGACCTTGGTCGGATAACTCAAATCGCCCGAGCGGACCACCATTCGCAACTCGCGGTTTTCGACGTAGCCGCGGACGGTGATCGCTTCGATCCAGCCGTCGGTGCC
>CAYWTU010000619.1:0-3425 GCA_964461275.1 uncultured Pirellulales bacterium
AAACCGCATCGCCCAGCGGCGCCACGCCTACAACCAGACGGTGAATCTGTACCAGAATCGCTGTCAGTTCGTGCCGTCGAACGTGGTGGCAGGGCTGCACCGCTTTCCCGAGCGGGCGTTTTTCGATGCGCCGGACGAGTTGGCCGCCGCGCCGCCGCGGGTGAAGTTGACGTAGGCTGCTCGGGCGGGGCTGATGTGAGCTAAGTCGCGGATTCGAGCGCCGCGGTGCGAATGAAGTCACTCATTCCCTCAAGGTGGTTCGCGTGCGGGGGTCGCACCACCTGTTCCAGAAACCCGGGGCGGCTCGAGTAGGTGTCGCACATATCGAAATGGTTTCTCGCTCGCCATAAGTATAGCTCATGATATACACGAACCGCCCGGCAAGGCCGTGTGGCCGCCCGCTTAGATCCACCGCGCCCCGACGACCGCCTCGTATTGCGGGATCTGTCCGGCGCGGTCCGCGTGTTTGGCCGACAGCGGCTCGAACTTGCGGGTCTGCGGTTCGAAGGCCAACACGGCGCCAGTCTCCAATTCGTAGACCCAGGCGTGCAGTTTCAGCGTTCCGCGGGCCAGCTCCGCCGCCACGGCCGGATGCGTTTGTAGGTTCTCCAATTGCACCAGCACATTCTCTTGGACCGTGGCCGCCAGGAGATCGTTTCCCTGGAGATGGGTGTAATTCCGTTTCACGATCCTCCGCGTCGCCTCGGCGTGTTCCAACCAGCGCCGCACGGCCGGCAGTTCGTGCAGCGTTTCCACCGGCTCCAAGAGGGCTTTCATCGCCCCACATTGCGAATGGCCGCACACGATGATGTCCTCAACCCCCAGCACCGCCACGGCGTATTCGATGGTGGCTTCCTCGCCGCCGCGAATAGCGCCGTGCGGTGGCACCAAGTTGCCGGCGTTGCGCAGGATGAACAATTCGCCCGGGTCGGTTTGCGTCATCAGATTGGGGACGATCCGCGAATCGGAACAGGTCACAAATAGGACGTCGGGTTCCTGCCCCTCGGCAAGCCGCGAAAACAGCTCCTGCTGCGAGCGGAAAATGTTGTCGCGAAAATGGTGCGTCCCTTCAATCAAATTCAACATCCGTCAAAGCTCCAGATGACTTCACAATCTGAGTGCCCGGCGCCGCCAGCGAGGATGGCCACATTGCGCTCGGAAGAATCGAACGGGGCTACGTCGTACCTACGCCAACGGCGGCCCCGGAACCCGCGGCGTCAAATTCGGCTGAGCCGACTTTGGCCAGCAGCCGCACGGGCACGCCGTTGAGGATCGACTGTCCCACGACCGATTCCACCGTTTGATCGTCGGTCCAATCGTTGGCCGATAGGCCCGGATGGGCCCCGGCCGTCCGTTGCCAACGGGCCACCGCCGCGTGCCCCCAACCGTGCGGCAAGCTGACCACGCCGGGCCGCATCTCGTCGCTGACTTTCACCGGTGTCTCGCCGCGAAAGACGCGACTCTCCAAAATCGCCGTATCGCCGTCCTGCACGCCGGCCCGCTCGGCGTCGACCGGATTGACCAAAAGCACGCACCGCGGTCGGCCCGAGACCAATTCCGGCACGTTGTGCATCCACGAGTTGCACGTCCGCAACTCGCGGCGTCCGATGAGGCGCAGCGAGTGGGCCGCCGGGGCGTCGGCCAGCTCGCGGGCCAGTTCGTCCATGGCTGCCAACAGCGGCGGTGCGTTCAGGTGCGCCTTCTTGTCACGATGCGTCACGCGGTGTGCGATGCCCGCCTGGAGCGGCCCCAGGTCGAGTCCGTGCTCGGCTTGCCGCAGCTTCTTCAGGTTCAACCTCTTGGACCAGGGTAGATACTTGTCGCCGAACGGACCCAGCCGCAGGAGCATGTCGGCCATCTGGTCGGGGCGCCAGCGATAGCCCACCTTGCGCGCCATCTGGTAGAACAGGTCAAGCGGCTTGATGCCCGTCGGTCCGCCTCCTAGGCGATAGCAAAGTTCGAGCAAGATTTCCCAATCGGCAAATTGCCCGGGGCGGCGCTCTAGCGCAGGGGCTGAAATTCGGGCCACGTTGCGGACCGCGAAGCTGCCGAAGATCAGATCGATGTGCTCTTCGATCAGGCTCCAGGCCGGCGGCAAAATGATGTGTGCGTGCCGGGTCGTTTCGTTGATGTACAAATCGACGGAGGCCATGAATTCGACTTCGGCCAACGCCGCGTCCAATCGGCGGCTATTGGGGCTGGACAGCACCGGGTTGCCGGCCACCGTCAACACGCCGCGCACCTGGCCCTCGCCCGACGTCTGGATTTCCTCGGCCAGGACGCTGGTCGGTAGCTCGCCCAGCGTTTCCGGCAGGCCGCGAACGCGGCTGCGCCAGCGGGCGTGCCCGTCGCCGTTCATCTTTAGGGCGGGCGTAATGTCGAACGCCGGGTGTGGAAACATCCAGCCCCCAACCTCGCCCAACCGGCCGGCGGCCAGGTTCACAAGGTCGGTGGCGAAGGTCCCCAGCGTGGCGTGTGGGGCCACGCAGGTTCCCATCCGCGAATACGCCACGGCCGATCTGGCGGCTGCGAACTCGCGGGCCAGCCGGCGGATGGTCTCGGCCGAGACGCCCACGTGCGCCGCGACCCGTTCGGGCGCGAAGGCCCGCAACTTCGGCTCCACAGCTTCCCAGCCGACCGACTGCCGGCCAATGGCGTCGCGTCGCAACAGGTTTTCTTCGACCAATGTCTGGGTCATCGACAAGAGAAAGGCCGCGTCGCCGCCGGGCAAGATCGAGACGTGTTCGTCCGCATCGCGGGCCGTTTCGGTATAGCGCGGGTCGACGACCACCAGCTTGCCGCCGCGTGCCCGCAACTTTTGCAACCGGCCACGAAAATCGGGGGCGGTGCAGGCGCTGCCGTTGGAGACGCGCGGATTGGCGCCGATACAGAGAAAGTAGTCGGTGCGGTCGATGTCGGGGACCGGCATCGCCAGCGAGTTGCCAAACACATAGTACGACGTGGCGAACCGAGGGGCCGTGTCTTGCGACGAGGCGCTGTGGTTGTTGCGCGTCCCGAGCGCTCCCACCAGTCCCGCTCGCAGCATCAAGATGCCGTGGTTGTGGGCAATAGGGTTGCCCATGTACAAGGCCACGGCGTCAGGACCGTAAGACTGGCGAATGCGCCGCAGGCCGTCGGCCGTCAGGCGATACGCTTCCTCCCAGCCGATCGGCTCGAAATCGCCGGCCGGCGTGCGGCGGACGGGCGTGCGGAGCCTGTCGGGGTCTTGGTCGACCGTGCCCAGCGTCAGTCCCTTGGGGCAAACGTATCCTTGCGAAAGAGGATCGAACTCGTCGCCGCGAATGGCCGCGATTCGGTTCTGTTCCACGTCGATTGCCAGCCCGCAGCCGGCTTCGCACAACGTGCAGGCGCGATACACCGTTTTGGTCATGGCCGAATCTCCGCGTGGGACAAGGGTTGAATCC
>CAYWTU010000620.1:0-3424 GCA_964461275.1 uncultured Pirellulales bacterium
GGAACTCAAGACGGCACCGCCAAGGCAGGTCAAGACTATCAACCGACCAGCGGACAGTTCACGATCGCCCCAGGCAGCGAGTCGCAGTTGGTTACGGTCAACGTCTTGGGCGCCACGACCAACGAGGCCAACAAGAACTTCATCCTTTCGCTCTCAAGCACCTTGGGTTCGCAAACCGCCGCTGCAATAGGGGTGGGCACGATCTTGAACGACGACGTGGCAGGCTCCCAGACGGTAGCCACAGGCCCCGAAGTGTTCGTCAACTCGGCACGTGCCGGCAATCAAGACCAGGCGGACGTGGCCATGGACGCGCAAGGCAACTATGTCGTCGTATGGACGACGTGGGACGCCCTGGGCAACGGCGACGTCCGCGGTCAGCGGTATCGGGCCGACGGCACGCCCCTGGGGAATGAATTCCTGGTGAACGCCTACACCAGCGGCAACCAGCAATCGCCCAAGATCGCCATGGAGGACGACGGCAACTTCGTCGTGGTTTGGTCGGGCAAGGGAGTCGGCCGAGACGGTCAGACGGACGAGTCGGGCGTGTTAGGCCAGGCGTTCGGCCCCACCGGCGCCCCGCGCGGCCAGGCGTTCCGCGTCAACGACACCACCGGCAGCTTCGACGTCAGCCCCGATGTCGCCGTTCACGAAGACGGCACGTTCGTGGTGGCTTGGCACACCAAGCCGGCGGCCGACTCGACCGCAGCCCCCCAGATCTTGGCGCAAAAAATGAGCGCCGCGGGCGACCGAGTTGGTGGGCTCATGGTCGTGAGCCAAGGCGCCTTGCAACTTGAGGCCGCGCCGGCAATCGCCTTGGATTCGGTGGGCAACGCCTTCGTGGCGTGGGGCGGCGTCGACGGCGGACGAATGCAAGTCATCGGCCGGACGCTGAGCGCGGCGGGCGCCTTGGGAACGCAGCTCTTGGTCAGCGACGCCCAGTCCAACCAGCCACAGGTCACCCCGGCGGTCGCGGCGTTTGGGACGGGCCAGTTTGTTGTGGGTTGGTCCAGTGAGTCGTCGCCAACTTCAGCTTCCAATGTTTACCGTCGCAACTTCCAGTTTTCGTCGCCAACGACGCCGGTCACACTCGTCAACGCCCCGTCGCCGGGCGATCGTAGTTCCGTGGACGTGGCGGTCGACAACCAAGGTCGCGTCGCGATGTCTTGGGTTTCCAAGAATCAGGACGGAAGCGGCTTGGGCGTGTACGGCCGCTTATACGATGCGGCCGGCGCCGACGTGTCTCAGGGCGAATTCTTGGTGAACACGACCGTGCTGGGCAACCAGTTCGCACCAGCCCTGGCGTTGAATCCGAACGGCGGCGGCCAACTCGTGGCCGTCTGGACAGGCGAGTCGCAGGAAACCAAGCTGGACGTGTACAGCCAGCGATACTCGGTCGTCTTCGATGCCAGCGCCCCTGCCCCGCCGATCGTGTACGCTTTGGCCACACAGGCCACCAACGAGGGCCAAACGCTGAGTGTGGCCGTCGGCGCCGACGACCCCAACGGCGACAACCTAAGCTACCACCTGGCTCCCGGCGCCCCAGCCGGCGTTTCGATCCATGCGACGACCGGCCAATTGGTCTGGAATCAGCCGCTGTACAGCGGCCAATCGGCGCCCATTTCCGTGATCGTCAGAGACAATAGCGCCCAGCAGTTGTCGTCGACGACCACCGTGATGGTCAACGTACAAAACGTGGCGCCCACGGTAAGCGTATCGGGCCCCACCAGCGCCGCCCTCAATCAACCTTTGACGTTGACGCTAAACGGCAGCGATCCTTCGCTCAACGACCCCAACGCATTGCTCACCTATCAGGTCGACTGGAATGGCGACGGTCAGGTCGACCAGACCGTGCAGGGCCGCGGCCAGACACAGGTGCAGCAGACGTTTACGGCCGCTGGGGACTACGACATTCACGTCACGGTCCTCGACCAGGCGCAGGCTTCCGGCAGCGTTCAACTGACGCTGAACGTCACCGAGTCGCTGCCCGACGTGACCCCCGTCGAGCTGGGAACGATCATCACCACCCGCATCGACGACGCGGCGGTCTCGGGCGACGGACTGCTATACCACTTCACCACGTCGCGGAGCGGCCAACTGACGCTCGAGGCGCTGTTTGATCCGGCTCTAGGCACGCCCACGCTGCGGTTGTTCAACCAGGCGGGCACCGAATTGGCTCAAGCGTCCAGCGGCAACGGAATTCGTCGGATCGACATCGTCACGGCGGTCGGCGCCAGCTATTTCTTGGCGGTCGAAGGCAATCACCCCAGCGTCGATTTGCGGTTTACAAACGCCCTGGCGCAGTCGGGCACAGGCGTCACCCTCACCGGCGGCAACGGCGACGACAACTTCACGTTCACCCGCGGCCTGTTCCTGGAAACTACGATCAATGGCACGATCTATTCATTCCCCGACGCAAGCGTAACGTCAATCACCATCGATGGCGGCCCGGGCGACGACAGCCTGACGCTGACCGGCGGCGCGGGAAACGAACGGGTCGACATCAATCCAGGCAGCGCCCTCTGGACCGGCGCAGGCAGCGCCTACACCGTTAATGGCGTCAATATGCGGAGCATTCTGGCCATCGGCGGCGGGGGGGTCGATCAGGCCCGGCTGTTCGACTCAGCCGGCAATGACAACCTGAACGCCCAAGAGACGCAAGTCACACTGACCGGCGCGGGCTACGTCAGCACGGTGCAAGGCTTCGCCAACGTGCGGGCGCAGGCCAGCTTGGGACTAGACCGGGCCGACCTCTTCGATTCGGCCGGGGACGACCAACTGATCGCTCGCGCCGACCGCACAACATTGGGCGGCGCCGGATACTTCAACGAGGCTCGCGGCTTCGACGTGCTACGGGCGTTTGCCAGCGCGGGCAACGACCAGGCGACATTCTACGATTCAACCGGCGACGACCAGTTTACGGCCCGCCCCGACCGCGCCTCCCTGGGCGGCGTTGGGTTCTTCAACGAAGGGCGAGGCTTCGACACGATTCGCGCCTTCGCCAGCGCCGGCAACGACACCGCCACGCTGAACGACTCGGCCGGCAACGATCAACTGACAATACGCACCAAGGAAAAAACCGCGGTGATGACCGGCAATGGATTCTCGTTCGACGCCCGTGACTTCGACAGCGTGCGAGCGTTCGCCAGCACGGGCCGCGACACGGCGGCGCTGTACGATTCGGACGGCTCCGATCGTCTGTTGGCCCGGCCCGATTTCACGCAGTTGTCTCACAGCTCGTTCCTCGGACAGGCCAACGGCTTCGACGAAGTGCGGGCCTACGCCACGCTGGGCATCGACACGGCCGACTTGTATGGCAGCGGAGGGGCCGATCAACTCCTTTCGCGAGCTGAATTCAGCCAGTTGGTGGGGGCCACGTTCCTCAACTACGCCCAAGGGTTCGATCAGGTCCGCAGCTACGGCAGCG
>CAYWTU010000621.1:0-3422 GCA_964461275.1 uncultured Pirellulales bacterium
CTGTAGCGTACCACCGGGCGGCAGCGCAGTCTGCCGAGCCTGCCCGACGCGGTGGCGCGGCTTGGCTTGCTGCCTTGCCGAATGGCCATCTCAGGCCACGGAATTGACCTGTGGCCCTCGACCAGGAATAACTTCTCGTTCGGAGAAGGTTGCGAGAGCGGCCCGCATTCCATTTCGGACCATGGAACATCTTCATGTTGCGTCGCCGATTGTTAGCCCGCAAGAGTCTGGAAACGCTCATGGCCGAAATGGCGGGCGAGCACCGCCTGGAGCGCGTGCTCGGGCCAGTCACGCTCACGGCGCTCGGCGTGGGAGCGGTGATCGGCGCCGGCATTTTCGTGACCACCGGTCGTGCCGCCGCTCACGACGCCGGACCAGCGGTCCTTATCTCGTACATGGTGGCCGGGCTCGGCTGCGCCTTGGCGGCGCTGTGTTACGCCGAGTTTGCCGCCCTGGCGCCGATCGCCGGCAGCGCCTACACCTACGCTTACGCGACGCTCGGCGAACTGCTGGCCTGGATCATCGGCTGGGATTTGATTCTCGAATACGCGATGTCGTGCGCCACCGTTGCGGCAGCCTGGTCCGGCTATCTCAACGAATTCTTGGCCGCCGTGGGACTGCCCGTCGTGCCGGCCTATCTGGCGTTCGATCCTTTCACCAAAGTCGAAGTCGACGGGCAAACAGTGCAGCCATGGTTCAACCTGCCAGCCGTCTTCATCCTGTCGATGTGTACCGCGGTGCTGGTGATCGGCATTCGCGAGAGCGCGCGGACCAACGCCGCCATGGTGATCGTCAAGACGGTGGTGGTGCTGTTCGTGATTGGGCTGGGCGCCGGATACGTTCACTCGGAGAACTGGACGCAGATTCCCGTCGAGCAGCGCATCGTTCCGGAAGACCCCGCGGCCAAGTGGGGCTTGCTCGGCAAGCTGGGTATCGATGAGTTGCTGTTGCCGATCGACGAGGCGGTCCGTTCGCCGTTTGCACCTTACGGGTTCTCCGGGATCATGCTGGGAGCCTCGATCGTGTTCTTCGCGTTTATCGGTTTCGATTCGATCTCGACGCACGCCGAGGAAGCCCGCCGGCCGCAGCGCGATTTGCCCATCGCCATCATCACCACGCTCGTGCTGTGCACCGTGCTGTACGTGGGCGTGGCCGCGGTGATCACCGGCATGGTGCCGTACCCCAAGATCGACGTACATGCCCCGCTGGCCGCCGCGTTCAGCGACCAGGCGGCCGAACATCAAGGGCCGCTGCTGCGTGGGGCGACGGCGCTGATCGCCGCCGGCGGCCTGGCCGGCATGACCAGCGTGCTGTTGGTCACCTTCCTCAGCCAGGCCCGGATTTTCTTGGCCATGGCCCGCGACGGCCTCTTGCCGCCGCTGTTCGGCCAGGTCCACGACCACTACAAGACGCCCCATCTGTCCACCATGTTGACCGGCGCGATCATCTGCGTGGTGGCCGCCTTTACGCCAATTGTAGAACTAGAGGCCATGGTCAACATCGGTACGCTGATGGCGTTCGTGATCGTCTGCGCGGCAGTGCTGCTGTTGCGGTTTCAGCGGCCCGACGCCCAACGTCCGTTCCGCTGCCCCATGGTGTATGTCGTGGCGCCGGCGGGAATTCTGGTCAACCTGACGATGATGCTGTTCTTGCCTTTGGAAACGTGGTGGCGACTATTAGTCTGGTTGGCGATCGGGCTGGGTTGTTATTTCGCCTATGGCTACTGGCACAGCACGCTAGGTCAGTCTCTGTGGCGCGAGCTGCAAGTCCACGGCCTGTCGCCCAGCGACGCACCGCTGGATGAGTCGCCGCGATAACCAGCAACCCGGGCCGCGCCAACCAGAGGCGCCATCGCCGTGTCAAACAGCAACGTGTTCGAAAAAGAACCACCCGCGATCGGCATTGACCTGGGCACGACGTACTCCGTGTTGGCCACGCTCGACGCCCACGGTCAGCCCCGCACGATTCTCAACGCCGAAGGGCAGCCGTTGACTCCCAGCGCGGTGCTGTTGGACGCCGAGACGGCGGTGGTGGGCCAAGAGGCGCTCAAGGCGCTGGCCACCGATGCCGACCTGGTGGCGGTCGAGCCCAAGCGCGAAATCGGCGAGCGGGCGTATCATCAACACCTGCAAGGCGCCGCCTGGCCGCCCGAAGTGCTCGAAGCGTTCGTGTTGCGCAAGCTGACCCTGGACGCCCAGCGGCAATTGGGGCCCATCGACAGGGCGGTCATCACCGTGCCGGCCTACTTCGACGAGGCCCGCCGCAAAGCGACGCAAGACGCTGGTTACATCGCCGGGCTCGACGTGTTGGACATCATCAATGAACCGACGGCGTCCGCCATCGCCTTCGGCCACGCCCAACAACGGCCCGACGCAACGGCGCCGCCAGCCTGCAAAGCGCTGGTGTACGACCTTGGGGGCGGCACATTCGACGTCACCATCATGGACCTGCGGCCGGGCGAGTTCACGGCGCTGGCGACCGACGGCGACGTGCGCCTGGGAGGCCGCGATTGGGACGAGCGATTGGTGGACTTCGCGGCACAACATTTCGTGCAACAGTTCGATCTCGATCCGCGCGAAGACGAAAACGCCCGCGCCCGGCTGTATCGCCAATGCGAAGAGCTCAAGCGCACGCTGTCGGCGCGCGCCAAAGCTACGCTGGCCTTCGATTGGCGCAGCCACGCGTTGCGTATGGAAGTCACGCGCGACCAATGGGAACAAATGACGCGCGACCTGCTGGACCGCACGCGATTCACGGTGCGGCAGACACTGCGGGCCGCCGGTCTGGAGTGGAAAGACATCGACCGCGTGTTGCTGGTGGGAGGCTCGACGCGGATGCCGATGGTTCGCCAGATGCTCCGCAGTTTGTCGGGGCAAGAACCGGACGCCAGCGTGGCCGCCGACGAGGCCGTGGCACACGGCGCAGCGTTGCACGCTGCGGCAATATTGGACCAAAGCGCCGGGCGCGCGCCGTCGTTTCAAGTTCGCAACGTCAGTTCGCACAGCCTAGGAGTGGCGGCCGCCGACCCGGCCACCGGCCGGCCGCGCAACGCGACGATCGTTCCTCGCAACACCCCGCTGCCGGTCGCGGCTCGGCGAGTGTTCCACACGCAGCGTGAGGATCAGCAGTCGATCTTGCTGCAAATTTTGGAAGGCGAGGGAGCCACGCCCGACGCCTGCATCCCGTTGGCGCGGTGTGTGATACGCGACTTGCCGCGCGACTTGCCGGCCCACTGGCCGGTGGACGTGCGGTTTCAATATCGGGCGGATGGCCGGCTGCAGGTGTGGGTGCTCACGCACCCGGAAAAGCCGCCGTTTGAAGTCGAGTTGGACCGGCCCAACAGTCTGAATCGAGCCGCACTGCTCAAATGGCGCCATGTCGTCGCTCAGGGCAGGCGCGACAGAGCTGTAACTTGCCTCGCC
>CAYWTU010000622.1:0-3418 GCA_964461275.1 uncultured Pirellulales bacterium
TTTGCCCTGCACGGCCGCCACGTTCTTCCGCCAGCCCCAAACGATGTTCAGCGTCGTACCGTCCTTTTTCTTGGCCAGCCGATCGCCTTGGATCGCTTTGAGAAAGTTGGCCGGGTCGTTTTTGCCTGCGGCCTGCAACGTCTCGGCCGCGGCAATCTGCGCGTCGAGCATGGCCGGCCGAGACTTGAGCACCCCGACGAGCAATTCCATTGCCTCCGCGTGCGAGCCGAGCGCCCGCTCGCACCGCGCCAGGCGCAATGTGATCGCCAGGCTTGCGTCGGGCTGGGGCGCGAAGGCGGCGTCCTTAGCGATCGCATCGCGAATCCGCTGATAGGTCTTGGCCGCTTTTTCCAGGTAGCGAGCTGCTTCGGGGGACGGTTTGTCGCTGCTCACCAGGCCGCTGCCCAAACTGTAGTATGTCTCCCCGACCCAGCTCAGGGAGTGGAACGTGTTGCCTTCCTTCCGTCCGGCAACCTTGTCCAAGAACACCTCGAAGCTCTTGAGCACTCGGTCCAGGGCTTGCGGCTGGTTCGATTCCCTGAGTCGGCCCACCTGCTGCTCGAGTTCGCGGCCCAAACCCAAATAGATTCGCGTGAGGGCGGCTGCCCCTTCGCTGGAATCGGCCGCCTTTCGGTCGAGCGACGCCATGACTTGCTCAGCCTTGTCGAGCGCCTGCGTGGCCACGTAAGCCTGCAGGGCCGCCTTGTAGGTTTCCAATCCCAGATTGCCTTGCTTGGCGACCGCATGATCCGCCGCAGCCAGGGCCAACGGACCATCCGTCGGTCGCTCCAGAATTTCCACGGCCCGCTCAAACCGTGAGGCGGCCAGATGCAGTTGGGCCAGCGACAGTTCGGCCGCCGCCAACGTGTAATCGATCTGTCCGGCGCCGGCGGCGTGCTGAGCGCTCGCGGTCGCGAGGCCGCGTTCCAACAACTCCTGTGCCTGCTTGAGCCAGCCAGCGAGCTTTTCGGCGGCCGGGCGCGCCTCGACTGGCTGGCGCAGCGCCATCAAATAGGAGCCCCACAGCGCCTGTCCGGCCTTCAAGTCGGCCACCATGCGCTGCGGCGAGTTGGGCGAGATGTGCGCCAAATGTTCGGCCGCGCCGGGGAGGTCGCCGGCCCGCAGCGACATATCGGCCAAGATCATCCAGGCCTTTTCCGCTTCGGCGTCGCCGGGCCATTTCTCTGCGATCAGAACCGCCAGTCCGATAAGCCGGTGGGTTTCGAGTTGCCGTTGGTCTGGGGGCGAATCGTTGTAGGCCTGCACCAGCGCCGCCACCGCCAAGGCCGCGCTGCTGCGCGCCGCCGAAGCTTCGGGATAGCGGCGAGCTACGAATTCGCCGAGCACCGCCGCGTCGTAGTGCCAACCACCGCGAAAGTACAGGTAGCACAAGAAATATCGCACCTGGTTGACGTCTTCCAGCGGCGTGTCGTCGTCGCGCAGGTCAAGCGCCAACTGGAACTCATCAAGTGCCTTGCGCCGGGCGGCGTCGGCCAGCTTGCGCAACTGCGGGAGCT
This sequence comes from uncultured Pirellulales bacterium, assembly GCA_964461275.1. GTDB lineage: Bacteria > Planctomycetota > Planctomycetia > Pirellulales > CAYNRE01 > CAYWTU01. Next base: position 1,518 of record CAYWTU010000622.1, read on the forward strand.
CGGCCTCGTCGGGCGTGCTGGGCGCTGCCGCGATGCGCTTGAGCAGTCCTTCATATTCGTCCAGCGTGACCTTACCCCGGTCGCGGGCCTCTGGCAAAGTGGTGGGGGCGGTGTCGGCCTCTACGTTGCGCATCCTGGCCGCGAGCTGTTTGGCCGCTTGTTGATGATCGCCGGCGTACTTGGCGACGAATTGGGCGTGCTTGAGCGCGTCGGCGGCCAGGCGTTTGCGTTGCGGAGGCTCGACGTCGCTGGCGCCGGCTTGCCGGTCGTAGGCGGTGCACAACAACCAGCGAATCGCCAGCCCCTCGGGCGTTCGATCTTCGTCGCCACGGGCCTCGCGGAGCCAACCTTCGCCGCGGCGCACCACTTCCTCCAGTTTTGGCTCGTCGCCCTCTAGCCAGCATTGCAAGGCCAGGCGCAGGGCTTTAGCCTTGAGCGACCGCGATTCGGGCGCATCGTCGGGAAGTGCGAGAATTTCCTGATAGTACGCCAGCGCCTGCTTGGTGTTGCCCAGGTCTTGATAGCAGTGACCTTGCCACATTCGCGCGAACAGCCCGCCGTTGAGCCGCCGATACTTCTCGTAAATCTGCCCGTACTTGTCGGCCGCTTGTTGAAGCTGTTGCTTGAACGCATCGCTTCCGGGCGGATGCGTGCGGGCCAAGTCGGCCAGCGCCAGCGCCGAATACAATTGCGCTTGCATGAGATCGAGCCGCGTTTCGCGGCGTGCGTCGGCTGCGGCGTCGTCCTTGGCGCCCGCCGAGCTTTTCTGGGCGTCGAACTGGGCCTGAAATTTCTCCTCCGCGGCGGCGAAGACGTGCTGGGCTTCGGCGAAGAGTTCTCTGGATTTCGCCAGCAACTTCTCCTTGTCCGCACCCGCCGACGGCCGCCGCGATTTGTCGAGCACCGCCTTGGCCCGCTCGGAGAGCACGTTGCCCAATTGCAGGCCCGCTGCGCCCGCTGCGGGATGGTCGGGCTGGGCGGCCAAAAAGCCCGCCAGTCGCTGGCGAGCCAGTTCCAATTGTTCGAGCCGCTTTTGCGGATCACTGATCAGCTTGGCGCCTTCCATCAGCGTGATGGCCGCCTGATAGTCGAGCGTCCGTTTGTCGTCGTCGCTGACCAGCGGATTCTGGCGGGCCCATTCCAGATAGTCGACGGCCACGTCGAATAATCCCCGCCGCCGCAGGCCATCCAGAAACTCCTCGAACGGCTCCCCGGCGACGACCGGCGCGGCAAGGGAGGCTGTCGCTAGGGCCGTCCAGACGATCAGGGCCCGTGCCGGGCGACCGACGCAATTCATATCGATCCTTCGCACGATGGCTTCCTCGCGGGCAGTGCGCCTGCCGCCCTTTTCGCCGCATCGGTTCATGGTGGCGCCGGTCGCATCGTCGCGGCCCCGCGGCGCAACGTGGCTCGACGCATGGCGTTAGCTCGAAACCATTGACGCCCCATGCCCAACTTATAGTCTCGTCCGGCGGGTGGCAAGCAAGGTATGATGCGGCAGGGACCAAGGACAAGCCTTGATTGCCGTAGTGCATCGACCTGGTCGTTTTCGGCACACCGCTGCCCATGATCCAATTCCGCAGTTCGTCGCCGTTTCGCCCAGCGCGGCCGCCGCGACCGCCGTTGCGCATCGCGCGGCTGATTGTGTTGCTATTGGTCGTACTGTGGCTTATGGGTATGGCCCGTCAGCCGCGGTCATGGTCTTGGCTGTGGCAGGTGACTAAGCAGGCCGGCGCAACGTCCGACGGTGCTACGGCGGAACCGCCGAAAGAATTTGACACCCGCGTTCGCCGGGCGCCCGAGCCGCCGGGGGAAGCGGGCGTGTTCGTGGCGGTGCTGCCCGACGAGTCGCCGGCCCCATCGACCGCCAGCCGGTCCGTTCCAGGCCTTCAACTCGAGCG
>CAYWTU010000623.1:0-3418 GCA_964461275.1 uncultured Pirellulales bacterium
TCCGCGCTCGAACAACGCAAAGTGGGCCGGCGGAAGTTTGGCGATGCCTTGAAAAATCGTCCGCGGATGCGGCACGTACTGGTACGTCAGATACTGGTCCAGGGCGGTGGGGTCCAGCTCTCGCGGCACGCCAGGCGCGGTCAGAATGCTCTTCAGTTCGCTGCCGAACAATAGCCGGTTGCCGTCGTGAAAATAAACCAGTGGCTTCTTGCCGAGCCGGTCGCGGGCCAACAGCAGTCGCTCGTGCCGGGCGTCCCAGATCGCCAAGGCAAACATGCCATTGAGATGCTTCAGGCAATCGGGCCCCAGGTCTTCATAGAGGTGGACAATGGTCTCGGTGTCGCTCTTTGTGCGAAATGCGTGGCCGGCGCCTTCCAACCGCAGGCGTAGTTGCCGGTAGTTGTAGATTTCGCCATTGAAAACGATCCAAACCGTGCCGTCTTCGTTGGAAATTGGCTGTTGTCCGCCGGCACGGTCGATAATCGCCAGTCGTCGCATTCCCAACGCCACGCCGCCGCGCGAAGCGCGGTCGACGGGCGAGGACACGGACGACTCATAGAACCCGCGATCGTCCGGCCCGCGGTGGGCCAAGGCGTCGGTCATGGCCTCGAGCGTGCGGCGCTCCAGCGGCGGCGCTGATTCGGTCCAAACGGCGCCGGCAATTCCGCACATGCGTTGTCAGGAGCTTCAGAAAGGGAGGAGGAACCGCAGATTACGCAGATTTCGCAGAGGAAGGCAGGGAAGACTCGGCTGATCTCCACTCATCTTGGTTGAGAGCGACATGTATTTCAAGCAGTCCTGTAGGCTCAATCCAAACTGCGCTGGAGTTATGAATGGACCTGTTTATTGTCGCACGCACACGTGAACGTGCTCAGCCTTCCAGAGGCGGCGTGCCTGGACCCGTAGTTGGACTTAGCGGCGGAGCGGTTCGGCACATTCGACTCGCCGTCTGCACGAGCCTCTTCCAATCGAGCGACGGCGTTCCGAAGTTCAACAACAGGCCCACTGTGTGCCCAGTTGACTTCAGATAGTTGAGCAACGGGCAGGGCAACTTCGCGTTGAAATACAATGTCGCGGGCCGCTAGCTCGATGGCCAGCGACTCTTGATAGACCGCCTCGAGAAAACCGGAGCCCAGTTCGCGGTGAACCTCCATCGCTGCGCCGATGATGGCATAAGTGCGCGGGTCCCTATCGCCGTCGACCGTTGATTCAGCGCCACTTGCATCGCCGCGAACGCCCATCGACTTTTTGTCCCCGTGAACTCGTCTCCAATTCTGGCCGTTCGTCATTACTATCGAATTCCCTCATCTGCGCCATCTGCGCAATCTGCGGTTGCTCCTCACTGATACTGCAATGGATTTCACCCGTGTCTGTGGACTCCCGTGCGTCGGCCTACTTCGCACCCAGGTGTTTGTCGAACCAATCGGCGAGCAGCGCCAAGTCCTTTTCGATCTTGGGCCACCCGTGCGCGGCGCCAGGCCGACGCACAAGCTCCACGGCAACGCCCGCCGCCTTGAGCTTGTCGATGATCAATTCCGCTTGCTGATACGGCACCAGCGTGTCCGCGTCGCCATGAATGATCAGCGTCGGCGGATCGTCGGAAGTGGCGTGGGTGACCGGCGAGATCTGGCGGCCGATCTCCAGCAACTTGGCCTCTTCCTCGACCGGTTTAAAGACGTTGTGCGCCGCGTCGAACTCATGGAAGTCAAACGGCGCGCGAAAATTCTCCAACACGCCGCGGCCCAGCACCACCTTGCCCGATTCACCGTAGTTCAAGAAATCGGTCGGCGGAAAGAAGCAGGCCACCGCCTGAACACGGCTTGACTGTCGATCGACCGGGTCCTTGGCCTTCTCGTCGCCCGGATCGCCGGCCGTCCCCTGCATCAGCGACAGGTGTCCGCCGGCCGAACCGCCATAAATGCCCAGCCGATTTGGCTCGACCCCGTAATCCGCCGCGTGATGGCGGATGAAGCGGACGCTGCGGTTTAGGTCGGCGATGCACTCGGGAATGGTGAACTTCGGCTGGCTGCCATGGACCACGGCGAACACCGTGTAGCCGCGCTTCGTAAAGTCGTCGACAAAGCCTCCATTGATCGCCTCGTGCGCCGAAAACCAGCCTCCGCTGACCACTAGCACCAGTCCCGCTCCGTTGGGCGTACCCGTCGGCCGAAACACATCCATCGTCAGCGCCGTCCCAAACTTGCGGCCATAAATGACGTCTTCTTGGCGCGTGAACGACGGCTCGTTGGCCGACGCGATGGCGCAAGCGGAGGAAAGACTGACCGAAAAAACCCACGCGACCAAAAATCGAAACGACGTCATGGCGGCTCCCTGGTGACGATTTGATGTGTTGATTGAACCCAGAGGTCTATCGCCCCGCGCCGACGACGCGATTGACGGCGTCCAGGAAGGCCATGGCGCTGGCTTCCAGGCTGTCGGTCGAGACGCCGCGGCCGCGGTAGGTCTGCTGATGGTGTTCGACTTCGACGGTCACTTCCGCCTGCGCGTCCTTGCCCACGGAGACGCTATGCACCTGGAAGTCCTTGCACACGACGCGGACGCCGGTCAACTCTTCCACGCCCAGGAAAACGGCGTCCACGGGACCATCGCCGCCGGAGACTCCGCCTGTCTTTTCCTCGTCGCCGTAGCGCAACGTAAGCTGCACGCGCGGCGTCTGCCCGTTCCCAGCCGTGACGCTGTATCCCACAAAAGTCCATGCCGCCGTACTGCCGCGAATCTGCCGCTCCACCAGCGCGGCGACGTCGCTGTCGTAAATCTCCTTCTTCTTGTCGGCCAGCAGCTTGAATTGCTCGAACACCGTTTTGAGTTGCTCGTCGCTCAGGTGATAGCCCAGCGCCTGCGCACGGTCGTGCAGCGCCGCTCGGCCGCTGTGCTTGCCAAGCACTAAATCGGTCTTGGCGAAGCCGACCTCCTCGGGATGCATGATTTCGTAGGTGGTGCGTTCCTTGAGCAGGCCGTCCTGATGGATGCCGGCCTCGTGGGCGAAGGCATTGCGGCCGACGATCGCCTTGTTTCGCTGCACGTGAATGCCCGTGATGTTGGCGATCAGCCGGCTGGTGGGGACCAACCGGCGGGCGTTGATGCGCGTGTCGCAACGGTAATAGTCGTTGCGAGTTCGCATGGCCATCACCACTTCTTCCAGCGAACAGTTGCCGGCCCGTTCGCCGATGCCGTTGATGGTGCATTCGATTTGGCCGGCGCCCGCCTCAACCGCCGCCAGGCTGTTGGCCACGGCCAAGCCCAGGTCGTCGTGACAGTGGATGCTGATCACCGCCCGGTCGATATTGGGCACCTTTTCCCGCAACGTGCGGATGACGCCCGCCATGTGGTTCGGTGTCCCGTAGCCGACGGTGTCGGGAATGTTGATCGTGGTGGCGCCGGCGTCGATGGCCGCCTC
>CAYWTU010000624.1:0-3411 GCA_964461275.1 uncultured Pirellulales bacterium
GCAAGGATGGCATCACGCCGGAAATGCTCGTGTGGTGGTTCAAACACCTGGAGGGCGACGTGATCTACGCCGGCCGGCGACTCGATCGCTATCGGCTCTGGCATCCGCGGGACCATGTCGCCGTCGAATACTCACGGCGTTATGCCGACGGCACGATCGGCGTGGGTTGCTTCATTCACCTTACCGAGATGCTCGGCGCGAACCCGGACTATTTGGTCGACGTGCACACGGAAATCGTGCAACTGGACGAGCAAGGGTTCGCCCATCGGCCCCGTCATCATGGCGTGCAGGTGGCGCGGATGGACTACGAGTTCGAGGCGGCCGACGGCGGCGTACTCTATCGCAACAGTTTGACCGTGGGCCTCGCGGGCCTTGCCGGCAGGCTAGTCAACGGCGCCATTCGCAGGTTTCTGTTCGACGAGGCCCGCGGCCGAGCGTGGATCAAACACAACATCGAAGAGGTGGGCAACTTCGAGTCGTTCCTGCCGCAGCTTTACGCCCACCGACACGAGGCCGTGCCGGTCATTCAAGCGCCGAATTGTCGGTCGCTGCAATCCGCCGCACGTTGAAGCTTCGGTCTCTAACCGCAGTCGCGAGGCTAGCGCCGCAGAATCCGGTCCTGCGTCCAACCCACCAGCGGCGTGTCGGGGCACATCACGAAGATTTCCACGCGGCGATTGCGATCGCGGGCGTCGTCGCCACAACGGTCGTCCCTACAATGAAGCCGCGAGTAATGCCGAGACATCCCCCGCTAGAGAGGAGGTTGTACATCGAGTAAGAGTCCATGACCATTGCTCGAAACCAACGATTGATTTAAGCTGCATGGTTAGTTTGGAGCGAGTCGCTGCGTGGCAAAGTTCTGGAAACTCGCCGGGAGGCACTCTGTTGTCTGCACTCGAAAACCTAATGAGATTCTTCGGGTGCATCTCGGCACGGAAACGCCGCCGCCGTTCCGTTGTCGGAGTTGGCGCACGCATCCATCGACAATACGAAGCCCTGGAGTCACGTCAGCTACTTTCAATTGACGTGCAATTGCTAGCGGACATCAATCCCAATGGATCGAGTCTTGACCGCGGCACATTAGAGTTTCGCAGTGTCGGTTCGTACGTGTATTTCGCGGCCAACGATGGGACAAGGGGTCTCGAACTGTGGAGAACGGATGGATCGAGTTCCGGAACCTCACTCGTAAGTGACATTTACCCCGGCGCCCAAAGCTCGTCCCCAACTTTCCTCGTGAACGTCGATGGCACACTGTTTTTTCGCGCCAACGACGGTGTGCATGGCGACGAACTTTGGCGGAGCGATGGGACGTGCACTGGAACGACGCTGGTTCGCGACATCTACCCACCCAGTCCCTTTGGCATCATTGGTTCGAGCCCCGTTGCGCTAACCAATGTCAGCGGGACGCTTTTCTTTAGCGCCAACGACACCGTGCATGGTCATGAGTTGTGGAGGAGCAATGGGACGAGTTCTGGAACGCAGATGGTCCGCGACATCAATGCAGGTGTAGGTTCGTCCAATCCGCTTATTCTAACCAACGTCAATGGAACGCTGTTTTTCGCGGGTGAAGCGTCACCCTACGGTCGAGAGGTATGGCGAAGCGACGGGACGAGCGCGGGCACAACGGTGCTCGACATTTTGCCGGGACCAACCGGATCGTTTCCGGAGCCATACAACCTCAACGGGCAACTCTTCATTGCCGCGAACAATCAACTGTTGCGGAGCGATGGGACAAGTTCCGGCACAACACTTGTGTCGAGTCTTTCCTCGACGCCACGCTTCCTCACGAACTCGGGAGACGCCGCGTATTTTTCTGCGCTTGACAACGTGACTCCGTCCGGGGTGGAACTTTGGAAAAGTAACGGCGCCAGCTCGGGAACGAGCATCGTCAAGGACATCCATCCGGGCTGGCCTAATTCGAATCCCCTGTACCTTACTGATGTCAACGGAACGCTGTTCTTTCAAGCCGGAGATAGCGTGAACGGGCGCTCTCTTTGGAAGACAGACGGCTCCGATTCTGGAACCGAACTGGTCAAGGCGTTTCCTTTTAATTCTGCGCCTAGGAATCTCGTCAACGTCAATGGGGTTCTCTATTTCTCCGCCAACCACGGCGCCTTTTTCAATGACGAACTTTGGCGGAGCGATGGCACGTGCAGCGGCACCAACTTGGTTCGCGAAATAGCTCCAGGAATTGGCGCATCAAATCCGCAGGTATTGAGCAACCTGAATGGCGTCCTGTATTTGGTTGCCGACGATAATGCTCATGGATTTGAGCCTTGGGTTTCCCGAGAGGTCGATCAAACTCTGGCCGTGGTAAACCTCGACTCGCGTGCGGTCGTGACCATCAACGAGCAAGGTCAGGCGGAGACGTTGGCGGACTCCGACGACGGTCTTTTTACGCCCGTTGGCGCTTCCTACAACGCCGAGGGCGATCTGCTGGTTTCTGATGTTCTCGCTGGCACGACCGGCTCGGTGTCACGGTTCGATCCAGCCGGCGTAAAGTCACCTTTCGCTGGTATGTCACAAGGACTGATTGCACCCACAGGCATGGCACATGATGCGGGCGGAAATCTGTATGTCGCCAACTACTTTGGCAACACCATCACAAAGATTACTCCGGCAGGAGTTGGAAGCGTTTTCGCTGACGCTACCGATGGCGTAAGCCGACCGTTCGACGTCGCGGTCGATGCCGGAACTGGAACGGTCTACGTTGCCAATCTCGACGCAAGACAGGTGCTCAAGTTCACGGCCGCAGGGATTGTGACCGTTTTTGCGGACGCAGCTGACGGGTTATTCTCGCCGATTGGCGTCGCGGTGGATTTTGCCGGCAATGTGTTCGTTTCCGATGTGCTTTTGAGCCGAGTGACGAAGTTTATGCCCTCGGGCGTCGGGACGGTGTATGCTGATTCTGCCGACGGCATTACGTCCCCAGTGGGAATGGCGTTTGATACAGATGGAAACCTATATGTCGCCAACTATCTGAGCGACACGGTCATTTCGGTTGCGCCGGACGGTGTCGGCAGTGTATTCACTGACTCTGGCGACGGGATTGATCGACCATTTGATGTGGCGTTTGGACTGCTGCCGGCCGTGGCGCCCATCGCGGCTTCGGTGGACAGCGAGGACTCTAAAGCAACGGGTCAGATAGCGGTCGTTCTCGGCCGAACAGTGGATTCGCGTCATTTCGTTCCGGCAACGAGCTTTGTTACGTCGCGCACAGCTGCGATCGACGAAATCCACTCGCAGGATCGTATTCATTGGGCGCTCTATTGCTTAGCTTTGGACCTTTGGCGACAGTCGGACGACGACTGATTGCGGACGCTGGTGAACTGGGGTTCCGACACCGAAAAACAGGAGACTTAGTGTGCCGGGATAAACCGGATTGGAATTGGGAATGAAAGTGTCCTACGA
>CAYWTU010000625.1:0-3408 GCA_964461275.1 uncultured Pirellulales bacterium
CTCCGCCGCGTTGCGCCGCGATTTCGCGAAGTACCTCCTGGCCGCCAGCCGCCTGACGCTCGGCGAAGGGACGCCGACCGCCGAGGTCGTTCAACAGACCGCTCGTGAGCAGAAGCTGCTCGCCGCGACTCTCATGCTGTTCATCGAGTTTCGCCGCACGGCGCCGATTCCGCCCTATTTTCCGTAGTGTTCGCAAATCGCCAGGTCGGAGTTCGCGATAGCCCGGATCGATCTTTGCCCAGCCGGGCCAGCTTCCTAGAATGCCGCCCGCCGGGGCCTAGCCTCAGGCGATGGGCGCCACTGGCGTTGCCAGCGGCTGCGCTGTAACTCCGATCATGCGAATCGAAATTGCGCCTCGCTGCAAATCGGCGGCGCGCGGCACTGTCAAGGAAGGCAGGCAGCACGGATGTCCACGGGATACGAACGCGGCATGTCGCGCCGTCGGCGCTTGCGTCGTGAATACATCGAGGGCGACGATTACGCTCCCCCGCCGCCGCGCCGCTTTCCCACGCGAACCTTGCTCACCTTGTGCCTGTTGGCCGTGGGTGCCTGGTTGGCGCCGTCGATCATCGCCCGCACGCCGTTGCTCAACGGTTTCGTGAAGTCGGCCACAGCCGACGTCAACGGCAGCGTCTCGTGCCGCGGCGGTTCGCTGGGCTGGTTCTCGCCCGTAGTGCTGCGCGGGCTGGAGCTGCGCGACGTGCATGGCGAAAGCTTGGTCTACGTGCCGCATCTACGGTTGCAAACCTCGTTGTGGAAGTTGCTCACCGGCGGCGCTTCCAGCATCAGTGGCCTGCGGATCGAGCAGCCCGAGGTAAACATTCACCTCACCGACCGCGGCAGCGATTTGCAGGACGCCATCGAGCCGCTGTGGTCGGGCCCCGGCGAGACGGCCTTGGCCGCGCTCGACATAGAAGTCAACGACGCTAATGTGCAAATCACCGACGACCAGACGCGGCGCTCGTGGCAAGTCGCATCGCTTACCGGGAGCTGCCACTGGCCCTCCAGCCGCCGCGAGCCGATCCAACTGTCCGCCTCGGGCGAAGTGAATACCGGCGAGATCGCCGATGAGCAGGACGAAGACGGGCGGACCGTTTCGCGATTCCGCAGTCTGTTTACCGGTGAGCCGGGCCGAAAGCGCGACCGCGACGAAGTCCACGGCCCAGGCAAGTTCACCGTCGAGTGCACCTTGCCACGCGAGTTCGACGACCAGGCCGAACAGTCGGGAACCGCGACCATCCAAGCCCATGCCGTGCCGCTGGCTTTGGCCGAAATGCTGCTGCGCACCTACGCGCCGGGCACGCAGGTGGCCGGAACGCTGTCGGCCGACGTGAACTATGAATGGCAAAGCGGCCCCGAGGGCGTGGCCCAGCAGGTCGACGGACAAGTGGACACGACGAATCTGCTTGTGACGGCGCCGTGGCTGGGCGAAGATCGGCTGCGGCTGGGGCGCGTCGAGATGCCATGTCACATTGTTTGGAACGGCGACCAGTTGGATGTCCAGGAACTGTCGGCCAAGTGCGAATTGGGCCACTTGACCTACCAAGGCTCGCTCGACACCCGTGACGGCCTGCGCGAAGCCCTGGCGACGCAGCCCTGGCAGCTGCGCGGCAACGTCGACTTGGCGCGATTGGCCGCCACGCTTCCCCACACGATTCGGATTCGGGAAGACACGGAGATTACGGACGGCGCCGTGCAGCTCGAGTTGGCCAGTCTGAATCAGGACGAACAGATGGTCTGGCGCGGCCGGGTGCAGGCCAATCACCTGACCGCCTTGGCCCGCGGCCGACAAATCTCTTGGGACAACCCGGTACTGGTGACGTTCGACGCCCACGATACGCCCCAGGGCCGCGTGATCGACCACCTGGAATGCCAGTCGAATTTTCTGGAGCTGGAGGCGGCCGGATCGCGCGAATACCTGTCGGTATCGTCGTCGTTCAATCTGGAGAAGTTGGCCGACGAACTCGACCGATTCATCGATCTCAGCGACGTGCGCCTGGCGGGCGACGGATGGTCGCACATGACCTGGAAAGAGCAGGACAGCGGCGCCTTCCTGGCCGATGGCGAGTTGCAAGTGCGCAATTTGCAAATCGAGCGCCCCGACTCCCGCTCCTGGACCGAGGACAACCTGGTGGTCCTGCTGGAGACCTCGGGCAGAACCGATGAGGACCATCGCCTGGCGCGATTGGAGAAAGCCAAGCTGACGGTCGAAGGGGGCGAACGACAATTGAACCGCGATGAACTCGTGGCTTGGCTGCTCAAGCCGGTCGACGAAATCAGCCGCGACGCCCGCTGGCCCGTGGCCATCAAAGGGCGCGGGCTGATCGGCCGCTGGTTGGCCCGCCTCGAGCCCTGGCTGGGGCGGCTGATCGAAGGCGACGTCGACGGACAAATCACCGTTTCGGCTCACGGACAATTTGCACCTCGCGAGGCCCGCCTGGAGCAGGCCGAAGTGCAAGTTCGCAATCTCCGCGGACAATTGGGATCGCTGTTCGTCGATGAGCCCGAGGCGTCGCTGACCACCGTGGGTCAATGGAGCGGCAAAGATCGCTCGCTCGATTTGAGCAAGCTCAGCTTCAAAAGCCGCACGGTCAACGTGGAAGGGCGGAACGTGTTGGCCAAACTCTCCGACCAGGGAACTCCCACGCTCAACGGCGACCTGTCGTTCAATGGCGACCTGAATCGGCTGGCCGAATGGATGCACAACCCGGAACAAGGGCCAACGCGGTCCACCACCCGGGGCCGCGTCAGCGGCAAAGCCCAGGTCAGCCGCGGCGAGCGCGCCACCTCGGCCGTCGTCGACGCCAAGATTCAAGACCTGATCGTCGAGGCGCCCGATCAAGAACCGTGGCGCGAACGCGAGGTGCTGCTCGTCGCCCGCGGTGACTACGACCGCGATCAGGATCGCCTGCGGTTCAGCGATCTGCGGCTGTCGTCGGCCGCCATGACCGTCGAAGCAACCGGCCAGCTCAGCGATTGGGACGGCCGCCGGCAGTGCGACCTCTCCGGCAACGTGCAATACGACGCCGAAGAATTGGCGGCCCTGATCGAGCGTTATTTGGGCCGAGGCATCTCCGCCCGTGGCCGGCAAACGCAATCGTTCGCCATTCGCGGCCCGTTATCGACCCCCAAGCTGGTCGCGGGCCCCGGCACATCGACCGAAGCGGCCCAGGCGGCCAACGAACGGGCACGCTGGCGCGATCTGACCGGTGAAGCGGCGATCGGTTGGGAATTGATCGACGCATACGGATTCGTGGCCGGGCCCGGAGAACTCCACGGCCGGCTGCGCGATGGCGTGGCGCGGATCGATCCCTTGGAACTGTCGCTGTCCGGTGGCCGATTGCGGGCCCAGCCCAGCATCCAGCTTTCACCAGGCCCGGCGCGGCTGGTCATGCCGCGCGGCGCCGG
>CAYWTU010000626.1:0-3408 GCA_964461275.1 uncultured Pirellulales bacterium
ATTCCAGCATGAGGCTTCCTTGCTGCGTCGACTCACTTGCGGCGATTACGGTCGTCGTCCGAAACAAACCAGGCACATGTCGTCGCTTTGCGCCCGTGAGGCGACGAATTGCTTCACTCCGCTCAGGACGCCGCGCCCCAGCGCCTCGACGCCTTCGCTTGGCTCGGCCAACCGTTTTCGCAGCCGTTCGAGCCCGAACAACTGCCCGCTGGGGTTCATTGCCTCGCTAATGCCATCGGTGAACAGCACCACGCGCTGGCCGGCCTCCAGCGAAAACTCAAACATCTCGTAGCGAACGTCGCTATCCACGCCCAGGGGCACCCCGCTGGCGTCCACCCCCAACGGCTCGACGTTGCCGTCCGGGCGTCGCAGCAGCGGCGGCAAGTGTCCCGCATTGATCAAGGAGACCTTGTTCGCGGTCGGTTCAATCACGGCTAGCGCCAGCGTCACGAACCGGTCCTCCCAGCCCGTCCGGGCGAATCCCGCGTTCAGTCGCTCGACGGCCCGGGCGGGCGACGTTTCGGTGGCCAAACAGAACCTCACTTCGGACGACAGCCGGGCCATGAGCAGCGCCGCCGGAATGCCCTTTCCCGACACGTCTGCCACGACCACGGCCAACCGTCCGCCCGGCAACGGCACATAATCGTAATAGTCGCCGCCTAGTTGGCTCGCCGATTCGTAGTAGTCGAAAAACTCCAGGCCCGGCAGGGTCGGCCGCTCGCTGGGCAGAAAACCTTGTTGCACTTCGTGGGCCAGGGCAAGATCGCGTTCGACGCGTTGCTGGCGCAGGGCCTGATGATGCAACTGCGAATTCTCGACCGCAAACGCCGCCTGCCGCGCCACGGCCGCCAATACGTCTAGGTCTTCCTGCTGAAAGCGGGCTCGACGATCGACCGTGTCGATTTGGATCACCCCGATGCCACGGTTGGCGCTGTCCAACAGCGGCGCACACATCATCGAACGAATGTGATAGTCGGCCACGCTCTGACTCATGTCGAACCGTTCGTCGCTGGCGGCGTCGGCGGAGAGCACCGCTTGCTTGCCGTCGAGCACCTGCTGGACGATCGTGCGGCTGATGCGAATTTCGTCGTGGTCGTCGCGACGATGTTTCACCGCGTGCGGAATCAGCGGGCCGTCGTCATGGTCGCGCAAGGCAATGAATCCCCGGTCGGCCTGCACGAAGATCTTGAACGCGCTATCAAGCGACTTCTGCAACACCTCGTCCAATCCCAGCGCTGCGCCCAGATTCTCCGTGACCTCGATGAGCGCCCGCAGCTTCGCTTCCGGCCTGATCGACAGCCGAAACCCAGATTGGCTGCTCGACACGTCCAGCTTGGACATGATGTTTGAGCCGCTGCCGCCGTCGTCCACGAGCGTCGCCAAGCCCATCGCCGTGGCCGCCATCCGACTTGCCCCTCCCGGCGGACCGCCGTGAAACGAAAACTGCAAGTCGCAGATGCGAATCTCATCGCCGTCGGCCAGGGGCTGCCGACGATCGACGATCCGGCCGTTGAGAAACGTGCCGTTGCGGCTGCTGAGGTCTTCCACGTGCCAGCGACCGCCCACCATGGTCAATTGGGCGTGCTCGCGGCTGACCGAGCCGTCTTCGAGTTTGATGTCGCAATTCGGATGCCGTCCCAACACGCACCGCGGCGGCTCGAGAGTGATCTCCTGACCGGGATTGTGGCCGGCAATAACCCGCAGCAGCGCCATGAACCAAGGTGTTGGGAAAGGGGAAGTAGAGGGCGTGCGCAACGTTGAGATGCCGCTCATCTTACCCAACACGCGATCATCTGGGGATGCGCTGATTCCTTCGCAGTCGGCAAGTTGTTTGCCAGAAGCCGTTTAACTCATGGCCGTCGGGTGGCCGCTCAGGCCATCGCCCTTGACGATCCTGGGGGGGAGTTCTACGCTTAAACGGCGATGCAAACCCCTGGCCGGCGTTGCTAACGACCTCGTTTTCCGCCGCGTGCCGCCGCGGCCGGAGGCGGCCGAATGGCGCCGTCGATACGTTGCGCGCCGGCGCGCCCCATCACTGCCCTGTGGTGTAATTGGTAACACGACTGACTCTGGATCAGTTATTCTACGTTCGAGTCGTAGCAGGGCAGCTTATTGGCACGCGGCGCGACGCTGAGTTGTACCGCTGCGGCCGACTCTCTTTCGCGTCGTTCTTCCATGCGTGACATCCTGCGCGAACTGACCGAATTGCTGGCGGACGGCCAGAGCGTGGCCTATTGCCGGTTGGTGGAAACGCGCGGGTCGACGCCCCAGAAACCCGGCGCTGCCATGCTCGTGTTGGCTGACGGAAGCCAGCGCGGGACGTTGGGCGGCGGTTGCGTGGAAGCCGAGGTCAAACGGCGTGCGTTGGCTATTCTGGAAAACGGACGGCCCGAGATCGCGTCGTTCTCGCTCGACAGCGACTACGGTTGGGACGACGGCCTGATCTGCGGCGGGCGGATGCAGGTCTTGATGGAGCCTTTGCGGGCGCCGCTGATCGCGGGCGACTACTACGCAGAACTGGAACGCTGTTGGTGCACCGGTGCAGGCTGCACCGAGTCCATCGTGTTCGATGCCGCCAAGTGCGGCCTGCCGGCGACATCGTGCTGGTTGTTCGATGCCAGTGGTCACGTTCTGGCGTCGTTGCGTTCGCCGCAGCCTACGCCGCCCGAGTCGCTGGCGAGCGGACTGCGCATGCTCGATGATCGCCCACGTCCGTACGCCGCCCAGGGCATAGCGTATCTGCCGGCGCTCCAGAGGTGCCGGCTGCTGATCGTCGGCGGCGGGCATGTGGGGCAGGCCGTGGCCCAGTCGGCCGCCGAGCTTGATTTCGATGTCTGGGTTTGCGACGACCGCGAAGAGTACGTCACCCAGGCCCGCTTTCCTAAGGCTCAGCGCCGCATCGCAGCGCCGTTTCGAGATTTGCCGCAAATTGCCGTTACGCCCGACACCTACTGCCTGATCGTGACTCGCGGCCATAACCACGACGAAGAGGCGCTGCACCATCTGATCGACCGCGGCGCCCGCTATGTTGGGATGATCGGCAGCCGGCGGAAAATCAAGCTGATCTTCGACGACCTGTTGGCCGAAGGGGTATCGCCCGAGTCGCTCAGCCAAGTTTTTGCGCCGGTGGGCATCGATATCGGTTCGCAAACGGTGGCCGAGATTGCGGTGAGCATTGTGGCGGAGCTCGTGTCGCACCGCAATCGCCACGGCCTGGTTCCCGGCCGCCCTGAAGCGGTGGCGATTGAAGATGCTTAGTCTGCGGCGGCCTTGGTGACATGCCATTCGGCGCCGAGTGCGTTCAGACACCGGCCAATTTTCCGCGCCGGAAACCGCGCTCAGCCAAGCTGCCGTACGGCGCGCCACAGAAAACCAATCGCCCACCAGCAGGCCCAGCACAAAAGGGCA
>CAYWTU010000627.1:0-3386 GCA_964461275.1 uncultured Pirellulales bacterium
GGGCAGAAAGAAATATAAGTCCTCCACCCTCGCCGCGGCGAAGATCGCCGAGAAGAGGGCGGTCGGCCCCGCGTTGAACAGCCCCATCCGCGAACCGACCACGTATCCGCTCATGAACGTAACCACGACGAACACCACCGACAGACAAAACGAAGAGACGGCCAGACCGACCACGCGCGGCATTACCAGATACGTCATGGGATCAATGCCCTGCGCGTCGAGCACATCCACCTCGCCGGACAGTTTCATGCCGGCCAACTCGGTCGTGATGGCGTTCACGCTGCGAACGATGACCAGAAAGTTGGCCAAGAGCGGACCGAGCTCGCGGACGATGACCTTGATGAACATCGAGCTCCACATTTCGGCGCCGCCGGCTTCGCGCAGGTACAGTTGCGCCTGAACCACAATCATGATCCCGGCTGCGATTCCGATCCGCGTGCAGAACACCAAGGCCTCCAAGGCCGTAAAGAGAATCTGCCTGGCGAGCACGTCGCGAACCGTCCGACGCCAACTGGACGGCCGCAACGCCAGCAGCACGACAGCCACCATGACCGCCACCAGATACGAAGCAGCCTGCCAAGCGTGCAGGGCGGCGCCCCCCACGGCGTTGAACGCCGCCAAGGGGATTTCCCACAGCGGGTGCAGGTGTTGCGCTAAGGCGCGTACGGCGGGCATGTCAATCAGTCCGGACCTGATGTGAACCTGGGAAACGGGGCGACCCACTGGCGCAGTACGGCCGCACTGTCCCGTATATTCGTTCGTCCGCAGACGACTGCAAAAATAGTCAGAACCGCTGTAACCCGAACAACTGCCAGGCTTATCGTCAAACGGTAATGGTTGTAGCGATTCCACCGCCGTTCTAGCGGGGGTTGCCGTGGGCCGCGACAGTCTGGGAAGGATTTGCCGGTAAGATAGAAGCGGCAAATGCAGCGCCGTGTCGCAATTGATCGCAATAGGCCGAGTAGTGCATTTGCTCTCGCAAATCGGGCGTCAATGCTCGGCCGCCCACCAGCAGTGCACAACCTAAGGTCAAAGACGCGGAAAAAAGCTCGTTGACTGCGGCGCATAGGGCTTTCGGATCAGGGCAATGACAAACGCTGGTCCAGACCAAACGCGGTCGCACATCCGCAATCGCTTTGAGCAGAGATGCCGTCGGCAGGTTGGCGCCCAAGGCGTGGGCCTGCCAGCCGTGCTCGCGTAGCATCAACTCCACCAAGGTGGACGGCACGTTCGCATTGTCTCCCGACAACCCGCCGCCAACGGCAACCGGTGCGTCAGGCTTGGGCTGCGGCAGATAGCAGCGAATTTCGTGCAATTTTCGCAGGCAGATCTCCACGGCCCGCCGCTCCTGATAAACGTCCAACCGTCCCGACTCCCATTCGTCGCCGATGCGGTGAAAAACCGGGGCGATCAACTCATCGCCAATCTGTACGATTCCGTGCGGCGCCAAAAGCGCATCGAAAAGCAGCTCCCCCGCCGCACCGTCATGCCCCGCGACCAGTGCCGTGTAAAGCGGCTGTCGCGCAGCGGTTAGGTTCAGATTCGAGCTGCCGGCGCCCTTAGGAAGCCCCAAAAGTTCAGGCGCAGCCAGTTGTCGGTGTGCCTCACGGGCAAACTGCACGACCTGGCTGATGAGAATTCGCCGGTGCCCCCCGATTGTACGGTAAGGCGTTAGCAACCCCTTGTCGCACCAACGCTTAAGCGAAGACTCGCTAACTCCAAGTGCCTTGGCGACCTGCTTGGGACTAATGGCTGTATCGGACATGTTCCCATCAGGCATAGGTGGGCTATCTGAGCGTGTTGGACGATTGTAACGCGACCGGCCAGCAGGAATTTAGATGCGAACCTTGGTCGTTTTCTGGCATTCGATCGAATTGGACGGTTAACAATACCGAATCATTTCGGTTCTATAACTACAATTTGACCGATTTAGACCATTGTATCATTGACTATATAATGGACAAGGCTAACATTAGTGAACGATTTGGACGAATGCAGTTGCCAGTAAACGCGATACTAGAGGAGCTTTCGCTATGAATACGACCCTGACCCCCAGGGCAAGGGCGAAGTCGGCGGCCAAGAAAGCGGTCGCGCCGTGGGATAAAGATTCGGACCAAGCCGCGATTCTAGGGAGCCGGCCACATCGAGGATCGACCGCACGTCATCCGGCCACGACTCGCCGCCGTCGAGTGGAGCAGCTTGCGGCCAGGCTCCACGCTCTGCGGCAACAGCCGATCGAATATATGCCGCATCCGTCATTTGACGATCCGCAGGTTGTCGCGGAGTTGGATCAACCTTGGTCCCCCATTTGCGCCGACCTTGGCGCGTTGCCGCCGGCCGCCGAGGTCGCCCCAAATTCTTGTTTGGTTCGCCTGGGAGACACAGCGTTGCTCAAGCCAACCGAAGAGGCGGCGCTGTTCCGTCGCATGAACTTGCTCAAGCACTACGCGGCTCGCCTCCTTGGAGAACTCGACGGGGTCCGCGTGAGCGAACGGCAAGTCGCGCGCGTGGAAACCCTGTTGACCGAGGCGTGCGCCGTGCGCAACCACATTATGCAGGCCAATCTGCGGTTGGTGGTTTCCGTGGCCAAGGGTTTCGTGGCCCCGGATTATCCCCTCCCAGAGCTCGTTAGCGATGGAAACATGTCGCTGCTGCGAGCGATCGAGAAGTTCGACTTCGCGCGAGGTTTTCGATTCAGCACCTATGGCACCTGGGCCTTGCGCAAGAACTACCAACGGGCGCTGGGCCGCAGTCGTCGCGAACGGGGGCGCATGTTGCTGGAGGAGGTTGAGATTCACAACGTTCCCGCGTCGAGCGTCGACGACGACGCACCCGGTGATCTGCGGTTTCAAAAACTTCGGTCTCTGGTCCGCGACATCCTCGAAAGGCTGGACCCTCGCGAACGATCCATTGTTTCCGCGAGATTTGGGCTAGGGTCGCAAGGCGAGATCCAAACCTTGTCGCAACTTGGTGTCGCCCTGGGAATCAGCAAAGAACGAGTGCGGCAACTGGAATGCCGTGCGCTCGACAAACTTCGCTCCATGGCCGGGCCGTTGGCGGCCTTGACCTAGCGCGAATTCGGCTCCCATCGCAGGCAACCGCTTGATCGGAAGGCGGCTAGGCTCGATATTGCGGGCACCTATTCGCAAACGAGTTGCGACCGGGCGGCACTCGCGCGGTCGGTCACTGTGGTCATTGGCTTATGGCACGAACCAAGCACCCCACGCTCTCGGCCGCGTCGCCGGGTCAAGCCATGGCCGAGGCCGATCCCGTGTTGGCGGCGGTACTCGACGTCCAAAGCGCGTTTCTGCGAAGCGTGGATACCAAGAGTCGGTTCGAACAGGTGTTGAACCACTTTCTGCGCCTGACCGAAAGTCAGTACGGCT
>CAYWTU010000628.1:0-3372 GCA_964461275.1 uncultured Pirellulales bacterium
ATAGTCACCATGGCGGTGGAATAGGGCTGTTCGAGGTTGCGCAAATAGCTCTTCGGTGCGCTAACTTCCAACGAAACGGTTGGACCTGCGACCGCCGGTTGACGGTCTCGTGGGGGCCGGGTGGGGAGTTCGGGCCATGATGCCAGCGGTACTCATTCTGGTCACGGCTCTGGCGTGTACGCTGTATGCGGTTTGGCGGGCCGGCCGCAATGAGCCAAGCCCACCGGGCCGCCTGCAATCGCCGACCCCAAGCTGTCCGCGCTGCGGCAAATGGAAGCCGGGGCCGCTGTGTCCCGATTGCGGCTGGCCCGAGACGATCGCCCCCGGCACATCGGCACGGGTGCTCAAGTCGCTGCAAGAACAACTCAATCGACTGGTGCAGCAAAAGCTGCTGCCCGATGAAGTGCATCAGCGACTGACGGCCTCGCTCACATCGGAAAGAGATCGCATTGCGATTCAGGCTGCAACGCAAGCCATTGTCGCGACGAAGCCGGCGGCGCCGGTGACGGTTGCCCCGACCGCGGCCGACGAAGCTCCCATTCTGGCGATGGCTGTGGACGAAACGTCGCTTGCCGCGGCCCAGCCGGCGGCGGCCGTCGACGACTACGCCGTGGCGCCGCCGCCGGACGTCGTTGCCCGCGCGCAGCATTACGCCCAGCAGCGCGCCGCAGCGCTGCAAGCGCTTTCGGCGCCGACACGTCCGGTTCAGCCGCCGCGCGAGAGCCTGGGGAATCTCTTGGCCTCGTTCATGGAAGAGCGCAACGTCCGCTGGGGCGAGCTGGTCGGCGGGCTATTGATCGTGGGCTGCTCGATCGCGCTGGTGATCAGCTTTTGGGCCGAGATCGCCGCCCGTACGCTGCTCAAGTTCGGCCTGTTCAACGGCGTGGCGGCCGGCCTGTTCGGCATTGGCTTCTACACGCATCGTAAATGGAAGCTGCCGACCACCAGCCGCGGTGTTTTGGTGATCGCCACGGCGCTGATTCCGCTCAATTTCTTGACGATTGCCGCGTTTACCCGCGGTGCAACGGCCAACGATCCGATGGTGCTTGTCGGCGAAGCCATAAGTATCGGCGTGTTCCTCACGTTGACCTACTTGGCGGGAAGACTGATTGCCTCTCCGGCGCCGGCCGCACTGGCCTGGGGCGTGATGGGAGGCTCGGTGGTGCAGCTTCTCATTCGCCGCTGGGTAGACGCATCCTCCTCGTCCGCGACGCTGCTGGCGCTGGCCGGTCTGGCGCTGACGGCACACGCGACGTCGGTCGCCGTCGGGTTGTGGCGCGTTGCCAAGGATGAGGATCTGGACGAGCCCACGGTCAACGCCCTGTTTCGCCTGTTGGGCCTGACGGCGTTTGCGGCCCTCGTTCCGGGCGGGCTACTCGTGCAACTGACGGGCAGTGTCGGCGACGCCTTGCAAGCGATCTCGCCGCTGGTGGCGCTCGTCGGCGCGCCGACGCTGGCGGTCGGCCTGTGTCTGTGGCGGCGACTGGCGCAAGGCGAGCTGACGGGACTGCGCACCGCGGGCACAACGCTGGCCGTCTTGGGCGCCGGCGTAATGCTGGGCGGAGCCGGCCTGGCCTGGCCCGAACCAGCGCGGCTGGTGGCGGTGGGGCTCTTAGACGCGGCGGCGCTGTCCATCGTGGCGGTCACCTATGGCATCAGTGCGGCACATGTGCTGGCTGCCATCGCGGCCGTGCTGGCATTCGCGGTGGGGTCAGCAGCATTGGGCGGCCACGTATCGTGGACCGATGCAGCGCCCGCCGACACCATTCGGGCCGTTTTTTCGGCGAGAACTGGCAATTGGCTGGCGCTGTTGGCCGGGGCATACGCCTTGGGTGCCGCCGCTTGGCGACGGCTGGGGCGACCAAGCGACGCGCGTGTTTACGGCGTCGTGGCGGGCGCTGTCGTCACGTTGAGTTTGGCCCTCATCACCTGGTTCGGCTTCCGCGTGGCGGGCGACCCTTATGGCGCTACGTGGATGTACGCAGGCTATGCGGTGTTGACGCTCGCCGCCGCCTTCGCCCTTCCG
The DNA here is from genome assembly GCA_964461275.1 of uncultured Pirellulales bacterium. Lineage (GTDB taxonomy): Bacteria > Planctomycetota > Planctomycetia > Pirellulales > CAYNRE01 > CAYWTU01. The sequence continues at coordinate 2,027 of CAYWTU010000628.1, forward strand.
CAGCCACCGGCCTCGCAACGTCGCTTCAATCTGTCGCTGGCGCCTGCGGCGCTGAGCTGGATTGGTTCCGCACTTTTGTCACTGGCGCTAATTCAGGGGTTGGCGTATCGCCTGGCCGAGCCGAACCTCATCCCCTCGCGCTGGACGACGGCGCTGGTGGTGCACGGCGCGCTGGCGCTGGCAGCAGGTCTGCTCAGCTATCGCTGGCGTCCCCAAGCGGTTCGCGCGGCAAGCGCACTGGCCACGTCGGCGCTGGTGACCACGGTCGCCGCCGCCGCACTGCTGCCGTACGATCTGCGGTTGGCTCAGGGGAGCGCAGGCGGCATCGGATTGGCCGCAGCCCACATGGCGGCCATAGCCGTCATTTGGTTAGTGTCGGCCGTGGCCCGCCGTTCGGCCAACTGGTTTGCGCTGGCGCAACTGGCTGGGTACGCGGCGGCGACGCTGGCTGTGGGGTACGCCGCCGTGGGCGCCGCCTGGCGCAATGCAAACGTGGCGTTTCTATCAGACACCGCCGTCTTGCTGCGCATCGGAGTGGCATGGGCCTTGATGGGGCTCGGTTGGCTGACGGCTCGGTCTGCCACTGGACGCTTCAGGCGACCGGAGCTGGCCGCGCTGTTGCGGCCGGCTGGAACGACGATCGACGATCTGCTGACAGGGCTGACGTTGCTCATGCTGATTGGTCTGACAGCGCTGGCGGTTGTGCCGGGCGTTGCGCACGAACTATCGCCCGTTGTAACATCGCCGGCCGAAGTCGCGGCCGCACACGACGCCGTCCATTTGGATGAATTTCAAACCATCGAACCGCTGCATCCCCTTGGTTTCTCACTGTTGGGTTTGCAGGGCCGCGGTCTGTGGATCCTGTGGGCGCTTGTCGTGGCGCTGCTGGCCGGCGGCGCCGCTTGCGACAAGCGCCGCTGGCAAGCCGGTGGGGCGCTTGTGGCACTGGCGCTGGCTTGCCCACTGTTGGCCATGCAGTGGTTCGCGGCACTGGCGGTGGCGTCGGCCTGGAAATGGATAGGCGCCGCCGCGTTTTGCCTGGGCGTGCTGGTCTACAGCCAGCGCCGGGCGGTGGCCGCCTGGTCGCGGCGCATCGGTTGGACGGCTGCGCCCGCCGGCGCCCGCCTCGCGATCGACTTGTGGTCGATCCTGACGCTGGCGCCCGTGCTGTTGATTTCGGGTTATCGCTTGGCGTCGGCGCTTTTGGGGGAATCGCTCAGCGGCCCCGGCGCCGGATGGCCCATGAACGTGTTGGGACCGGCGGCCGAGGCGGCGACGCCGCTGGGACTCTTGGCAGGGGGCATGTCGGCGCTGGCGGTTCTGCGGCGATCGGCCGGCGCAGCTCT
>CAYWTU010000629.1:0-3363 GCA_964461275.1 uncultured Pirellulales bacterium
CGCCGGCCGGCAGAGCATTTCAACACCGGGGACTGTTCCTCCACGCGATAACCCCTTGGCAAATTGCCAGTTAGGCCAGCTTCCGGCGCGTGGAAACGCCGCTGGCCGGGGCGTATACTGGAAGTTTCCGTGCTGCCCTGTGGTCCCGGGGTCGTTGCCGTGGTTTGGCGGCATATCCCTCGCTCGGACCGCGGCGCCACGTCCCATCCCGTCCACATGTCTATGGCGCCCGAGCGCGCCGTCTCCTAGTCCGCGTTGCTAAGTCGCCGCAGGTGGAACCGGCGGTCCGATTTCGTCCCCCCGTGCGCCAAGGAACGTCGCCGGAGTAGGTGGCCAACTCCACCGCGTGCCGTGTCGCTCATCGTCCGCCTTGAAAACGGGACATTTGTGGAACTTGACGGGGACGCTCCGTTGGCGCCTGAGGAGCGCGCCGAACTCGAGGCTCACTACGGCAGCCGCATTGTCGGCCAGGCCTCGCTCGATGGCCCAGTTGCGGCCGCCGCGCCATCGAAGGGCGGAGGTCCGTCGCGGCCGGCGCCGGTGGCGATCATCGGCCTGGCATGTCGGTTGCCCGGCGCCCAGAACGCCGCTGAGTTGTGGCGGAACTTGGCTCAGGGCGTCGACCCAATCCAAGAAATTCCCCCCGACCGTTGGCCTTGGCAAAACTATTACGACCCGCGCCCAGGCCAGGCGGGAAAGAGTTACAGCAAGTGGGGCGGCTTTCTGTCGGACGTCGATCAGTTCGACGCCGAACTATTCGGCATCAGTGGCCGCGAGGCGGAGCGGATCGATCCGCAACATCGCCTATTGCTCGAAGTTGGCTGGGAAGCGCTGGAGAACGCCGGCTACGCGGGACCGCGGTCGTGGGCACAGCGCGTAGGGGTTTTCGTCGGCGCCAGCGCCAGCGAATATGCCCACCGCTTTCTGCGACGCTGCCAGGATGTTGACGCCTACCTGGGCTCGGGCAATGCGCTGTCAATGGCGGCCAATCGACTGTCGTATCAACTGAATCTCCGCGGACCGAGTGTGGCGCTCGACACGGCGTGCAGTTCTTCACTCGTGGCGCTGCACCTGGCGGTGGAAAGCGTACGCCGCGGCGAGTCGAACCTGGCCTTGGTGGCGGGGGTGAATTTACTCCTAGTGCCGGAGATGTTCGTCAATTGTTGCGCGGCACAAATGCTGTCCCGCGACGGGCGTGTCAGGGCATTCGATTATCGGGCCGATGGTTACGTCCGGGCCGAAGGCGCCGTGGCTGTATTGATCAAACCTTTGGACCGGGCCCTGGCCGATCGCGACTTCATTCACGGCGTCATTCGTCACACTGCCGTCAATCACGATGGCCGCACCAACGGGCTCACGGCCCCGAACGGACCGGCGCAACTGCGGTTATTGCAAGCGGCCTATGAAGAAGCTGGAATCTCGCCAGCACAAGTGTCGCTGGTGGAGGCCCACGGCACCGGAACGGTCCTGGGCGACCCGGTCGAATTTCAGGCCCTTTGCGGTTGGTTTGGCGGCGTTGGTCGGCAACGCATCGCCCTGGGCTCGGTGAAGACGAATTTGGGGCATCTGGAGGCCGCGGCCGGACTGACGTCGTTGGCGAAAATCGTCCTGGCGATGCAGCGACGACAGATTCCGCCCACGCTGCACTTCGAGCGACCGAATCCGCTGTTGGACTTTGGCGACTCGCCGTTCTACATCGTCGACCGGCTCCGCGACTGGCCCCAAGGTGATTCGCCGCGGCTGGCTGGCGTCAGTGCGTTTGGATTCGGAGGCGCCAATGCCCACGCGATTTTGGAAGAGCCGCCCGAGTTGGCCGGCGACAAAGCGCATGCGCACGGCGGTCACTCGCTGGCGGCAGTGCCGCCCAGCGATCTGACGCCGCCGATGCAGTTGCTCGCCTTTTCCGCAGCCGACCAAGCGGCCTTAAGCGCCTTGGCCGGGCGTCTGGCCGTAGCCATCGACCACTTGCCGCCGAACGACGCAGTGGCGCTGTCCGACTATTGCACGACGGCCAATACGGGGCGCGCGGTCTTGGCGCATCGCGCAGCAATCCTCGGCCGATCGGCCGCTGAGGTGTCGGAGGACCTTCGTCGCGTGGCGGCCGGCGCCCTGCCCCAAAATGGATACGTTGAGCGGGCCAAGCTGGAAGCAACGCCCCGCGTCGCACTCCAGTTCACCGGCCCAGGCGAGCAAGTTATCGGAATGGGGCGACGACTCTACGAGACCTCTCCCGCATTTCGCCGGGCACTCGAACACGCGGCTACGGTCCTGGGAGAGCAGCAGAGCCAGCCGCTGATATCGATGCTGCTGGCGGCCCCGGGCTCAGCGCTGGCCGCCCGAATCGACGCCGCCGAATTGAAGCAGCCCGCGCTCATGGCCTGCCAGTACGCGTTGTGGCAGATGTTGCGCGACTGGGGTTTGACGCCGGCCGCCATTCGGGGAGACAGCGTGAGCGAATGCACTGCCGCCTGTGTTGCTGGCGCGTTGACTTGGGACGACGGCCTGCGATTGGTGGCACGGCAGTCGAAGCTGATGCCAGACCTGCCTGCCGACCCGATGTCTACCGCTGGCGAGATCGAGCTTCGCCCACCGGCAGGATCGATCGAAGTCGTTTTGGAAATCGGTCGCCATGCTATGGATGGCCACGTGTCGTTGCCCACTTTGGCCGAACCGAATGTGAGCGCAACGGCGGGCCATCCCCACTTGCCTCGTGTGATATCGCTGTTGGGGCGTGACAAGGACGAATGGACCGGTGTTTTGGACGCGGTGGCCTGGCTGTGGACGCTTGGCGCGCCGTTGAACTGGGAAGAATTTGCCGGACCACCGCTGATATGCCGTATGCCTTTGCCGACATATCCGTTTCAGCGCCGGCGGCTTTGGTTTGAAAGCAGTCACCCGGAAGCAATGCCGGTTTCCGTTGAACCGGTGTCGGAGTTGTCGTCGGTAGCCACGGCGATTGCAACGACGCCACACACGACCTTGGAACAGGAAGCATCACCGTCGAGTTGGTTTCACACGTTGCGTTGGGAGCCGCTTCCGAGCCTCAACTCGGACGGATTGCCGGCGGCGGGCCAGTGGTGGGTGTTGGCCGGCCGGGACGAGGCGTTGGCCCGGGGGGTGGCGGCCCGGCTCGAGGCGGCCGGTCGGGAAGCGACGGTGGTGGCGTCCGAGGCGCCGCTGGAGCGGCTGACCGGGGCGCTGGCGGCGGCCGAGCGGCCGGCCGGCCTGGTCGTGCTCTGGTCGGCCGACGGTGCGGAGGGAGAGGTTGAAAGAGGAGATGAACGTTTAGAGGTCAACCAACAACCTCTCAGCGGCCCTCGAATTCTCGTTGACGACGTGGGGCCGTCGGTGGCTGAGCTCGAG
>CAYWTU010000630.1:0-3363 GCA_964461275.1 uncultured Pirellulales bacterium
GACAGCGGCGGGAGCTACCCGCTGAAGGTGACCACCGCCGTCCGCGTCACGCCCGACACGCTGCCGCACAAAGACAAGTCGCCGTATCAAAGCGGGAAGTAGACGCGGGTCGAGGCCCATGGGCGGCGGGCATTCCCGACGCATTCCGCGAATCGGCGGGCTAGCGCGCGCCGCTCGCAAATTGTGACGGTCTGTCGACCGCGACCCTACCGCCGCTTGCCTTCCGCCAGCGATTCGCTTTCCGGCTGGTTGATTTCCACGCACAAGATTTCAATCCGCAGCGATTCGGGACGCTTCGGTTTGTCTTTGTCTTTTTCCTTGGCGCTGGCCGCTAGGGCTGCGGCAGCGGCCGGGTCGCGTAGCGTAATAACGATGTCCACACTGCGCTTACGGCCGGGCTGGGAACCGGGGCCCAGGTGGTCGATCCACCGGCCAAAGTCGGCCAGCGGCCGAACCTTGGCGCCTTTGAGCTGCTCGCGATAGTGGCCCAACAGGGCGCTCGCTCGCCCATCTCCTTCGACGCACACGTAGTGCACGATGAGTGGGTCAACGTCTGCCCCGGGGAATCGCTCCGCCGCTTCGTCCGGGCAGACTAGCCGATACGACGCGACCACGCTCGCGCCGTCGTGCAGCTCGATGGGCAATCGCGCCCCTTGCGTGCGGGCGGCCAGTTTAGATCCAAACGGATCGCTGTCTACGTCGTCTTTGACATCTTTGGCGTCGGCTGCCTGCTCAGGCGGCATGGGATCGCCGGCAGCCTCGGTCGAATCTGCGCCTGACGACTCATCTTTTTCGGTAACGTCGTCGAATGTCGCGATGTCCCCGGTCTTGGCCTTGGCGGCAATGGCGGCCTTGAACCGCCGGTTCCAGGCCTGCACCAATGCTTCGCTAAACGCCATCCAGTCGTACTTCGATTTTAGCTTAGGGTCGACTGCCGTGGGCGCGGCGGGCTTGACGTTGCGCGCTCGAGGATTGGGCTTCTTGGACTTTCCCAACCGGGCATCATGCACGGCCGGGTCTTCGTCGCGGGGGATCTGTTTAATGATCGGCAACAGCCCCGGGTCGTACACCAAGTTTGCCAGCGAGGCCACATCGCCCGCCGCGCTGACGACCACCTTGGGCCCCAGCCGCTGCGACACTTCGAACAGCATCCGCCGCGAATGGTCGGTGGGAATTCGCGACAACACACGCGTCAATTCGAGCAGCCGGGTCGGAGCGTCCCCTGCCTGCTTGACAAATCGATCGACCAACTCGGGCTGCCAGAGCCGCTGGGCGAAATAATCGGGCATCTGATCTTCGGGGATTTGGGGCGTCGATTGCGGCGGGCCAGACTCGGATGTCCCTCCCAGGACGGCGGTCGCCACGCCCAGCGCGCCGGCGGGCGCCGACAAGGTGGGAATCGCCACACCCGAATCGACGTCTTGCGGCACGCCCAATAGTCCAAAACAGACCCAGCGGGCGTCGGACGCCAAGTACCCCTCGGCAGTCTGCCGCACTCGCTCATCGAACGCCCGGCTGCCGAACATCTTCAACCAACAATCGAGGTTGTCGGCCCGATGTTCGATCAGAGCGCCACCGAACAGGTCGTGGTCGGCCTTGGCGGTCGACTTCTTACCTAGGTGATCGGCCAATCGCAAGCGCAGGTCGGCCGTCAGTCCCACTTGAACCGGCGGCCAAACGAGCGCTTGCAACGATCTTGCGTCGACTGGATGGACCAAATTCGGATGGTTGTCCTCCAGCTTGGCCGCCCGGAACGTGGTGGGTTCGGTGAGCATTTGAAACAACAGGTCGCCAGACGCGGCGTGCGGCGTCGCGGCCCAAGCCAGGGCGATGAGTTCCAGCGCCCGTCGGTCCTCCAGCGGCGTCAACCGCCGGCCGTAGAGCACGTCGACCACAGCCTGATGCGCCGCTTCGTCCGGCGACGACGCCAGCGTTCGCAGAATGATTTCAGCTGACGGCACGGGAATCGGCCCGGGGGGCTGCGCCGCCGGGTCGGCCGCGGGTGGAGGGGGCTGCATTCCCGCGCGGGCCACGGCCGGATCGACCGATAGTAACTCAATCAACAGGCCGCTGACGTTTTCTGAGTTCGCCGATCGCGTAACGAGCTGCTCGATCGCCTCGGCTAGGCGTGGATGGCGCGTTTTGCGGGCTTCGCGAAAATCGTCCGCCTGCCAAGCGGCGACGTCGGCGGGCGGCCCCGGGGGCGGCATCGGCGGCGCTGCCGGCGCGACAGGCGCCGGGTTGGCCGCGGGCGGCACAGCCTGAGCCGCCGGCGCTGCAGCGGGCGCAGGCGGTGCAGGCGCTGGCTGAACGGGGACAGGCGGCGTCGCGGTGGCCGTTGGGGCGGCAGTGTCGCCGCCGCCGCAACCGGCCAGAAGTAGTGTCGTCAGCCAGTACCACCGTCGCATCGAATGCCCTCTGGCTGGTGACGTGCAGTTTTAGAATTCGCTAGACCAGCGCTTCGATTCTACACCAGGGCCTTCCATTCCGCCTGGTACCGCATCCCCAGGCTCATGATTCGTTGCAGCAGGTCTTCGTACCCGATGCCGGCCTTCATGGCTGATTCGGCGAAGTCTTCCCCCCGCTCCAGGTTGGGGTTGGGGTTGGCCTCTAGGACGAATATTCGGCCATCGGGGGTCAACCGCAGATCCATCCGGGCGTAGCCCGACAGTGACAGGGCCCGATACAACCGCGCGCAAAGCTTGTAGATTCGCTCGGCGCAACCCGCCGGCAGATTCTCGGCTGCCTGCGTGGCGATGCCGCGTTTCTTTTGATACTCGTAGTCCCATTTCACCTTGGCGGTGGCGATGTGAGGGACGTTGTCGGGCATGTTGGCGAACACCATCTCCCAAATGGGAAACATGTTCAGCCGCTGATTGCCCAGGACACTGACGTACAACTCCCGCCCCTCGATGTATTCTTCGACGATCACGTCGGTTTTGAGTTGCTGGTGTACGAACTCGACACGTTCACGAAGTTTTTCGTCGTTGCGCACCACGGACGATTGGGCGATGCCCGACGAGGCTTCCTCGGTCAGCGACTTGACGAGCAGCGGATAGCTTAATCCGCGCGGCGGCTTGACGACCCGTCCCTGCGGAAAGACGATGAACCGCGGCGTGGGAATGCGGTGGTAGAGCAGAATTTTCTTGCATAGCGCCTTGTCGTGCGCCAGCATCAGGCCGCGGGGGTTGCAGCCGGTGTACGGTTGCCGCATGAGCTCCAGGTAGCTGACCACATGTTGGTCGTAAACGGTGATGCCGTGGAACTCTTCGAGCATGTTGAACGCCACCTGCGGCTGCAACGCCGCGGTGGCGTTGCGGGTCAAGCGCAGATCACTGCGCGCACCCAGTGCCGGGGCCTCGT
>CAYWTU010000631.1:0-3361 GCA_964461275.1 uncultured Pirellulales bacterium
AGCCATCGATCTTGCCCCCGCGGACGTAGCGCGAGCCAATCATCACATCGACCGGCCCACCGGCGCGCGACATGCCGGCTAAGATCGCCGGAATGTGCCTCGGATGATGGCTGAAATCGGCGTCCATATTGAGCACATAGTCGTAGCCGTGCTCGATGGCGTACCGCATTCCCGCAACCGTGGCGGTTCCCAGGCCCAGTTTTCCGGCCCGATGTAGGCAATGCAGACGGGGCTCGCCGGCGGCCCGTTCGTCGCACCACTTGCCGGTGCCGTCGGGCGAGTTGTCGTCGATGACCAAGATGTCCACCTGCGGCGCCGCCTGCCAGATGGCGGCGGTCAGCAGCGGCAGGTTCTCGATTTCGTTGTACGTGGCCAGCGTGACCAGCGTTTTCTCCGCGTCGGACATATTTTGCCATCCTGGGCAGGTCGCCTGGGCCGGGGCGGACGCTACAATTTGGCCTTTCCTCTTGCGCCCGCCCGCCTGATGCCCGCCCCCGCCGCCCCTCACCGCTCCGCTTCATTGTCGACGGCACAGCCTACGGAGTTTGCCGCCGCCGGCGGGGGCTATGGCCGACCGTTTTGGCTGGCATATGCGAGCAACACCTTGCTGATGGTAGCCATCAGCCTGTTGTTTCGCTACGCCGACCTGGTCAAGCAGCTAGGGGGAGACGAGTGGCAGTTGGGCTGGATTGTCGGCGTCGGCATGTTCGGCAGCCTGCTCACGCGATTGGTCCTGGGGACGGCGATCGACCGCTACGGCCCGCGGCGAATCTGGATCGCCTCGACCGGGCTGTTCACGGTGGCCTGTTTGGGCCACCTGTTGGTCCAGAGCGTCGACGGACCGCTGATCTTCGCCATGCGGATCATGTACCAGTCGTGCGTGGCAGGCTTCTTCGGAGCGTCGATTACTTTCGTCTCGCGGCGGGCGGCTCCCGCACGGATCGCGGAGGTCGTTGGCACGCTCGGCACCTCGGGTTTTCTGGGCATGACCATCGGGCCGATCCTGGGCGACTTGATCTGTGGCGCCGGCGACGTCACGCGCGAGCGGCTGGTCGCGCTGTTCACCTTGGCGGGACTGCTAGGCGCAGGCAGCGCCGTGTTTGGCGCGTGGGCTACTCGCGGCGACGCCCCGACCGTGTATCCACACCACGACTCGATGTGGCGGCTCCTGCGCCAATATCACCCAGGGCCGCTTTTGGCCGTCTCCGCCGCGATGGGGTTTGGCCTGGGCCTGCCGGGAGTTTTCCTGCGCACCTATGCGGCGGAACAGGGGATTCCGCGGATTTCGTGGTTCTTTCTTGTTTATACGCCAGTGGCGTTCGGGGCTCGCATGTTGGTCCGAAAGATGCCCGAGCGATTGGGCATTGATTGGATGATCGACATCGGCATGGGGGCGATGGTGGCCGCCACCCTGGCGTACCTGGCGGTGAGTAGCGAGTTGCTGTTGATCGTACCGGCCCTGTTCCTGGCTATCGCCCACGCATTGTTGTTCCCCGCCGTGATCGCCGGCGGGGCGGCTGTGTTTCCCGAGCGGCACCGCGGGTTGGGCACCACGTTGATCTTAGCGCTGATGGACGTGGGGACGCTGGTCGGGGCGCCGTTGGTCGGCGGGATTCTGAACGCCGCCCGCCTCGCGGCGTGGCCGCCGTACCCAACTATGTTCTGCGTCGTAGCGGCGGTGCTGTCGGTGATTCTCATCGCCTACGCCGTGGGCCGTAAACCATAACCGAAGGCCGCCGCGTGCAAGGCTGTATGCACCTGACTACCTGACTCAGCCCAGAAATTCCGTCCTTGAAGGAGCGGCGAGCGGGCCGTATACTGACCGGTTCGTGGCCTGTGACCCCCGAACGGGTGGACATGTAGCTGCGAACGGCCCTGGTGCGCAGTCCGCCGGGCACAACAAATCACGAGGAGAGTAGCCCGATGACGTTGGACAAGAGTTTACGCCGCAAGCGCAGTTCGTCGGCGATGCGGAGCGTGTTGACGCGCGGCGAACGGATCGAAAAGCTGCAAGCCGCCGATCGCTGGTCGGATGCCGTCAGCCCCTATGGCCTGCCCAAGGTGCGGGTGTACAAGCTTTCGCTGAAGAAGAAAAAGAAGAAGAAGGAAGGCGAGGAAGAAGGGGCTGCCGCAGGTACCGCAGCACCGGCTGCCGGTGCTGCTGGGGCCAAGCCAGCCGCAGGCGGAAAACCAGCCGCAGGTGGAAAACCGGCGGCCGGCGGCAAGGGTGGCGGCAAGAAATAGTCGCCCGGATTGAAATTCTTGCGGCGCTTGAACTATGCGCGTGCAGCTAGAGTATGGCCGAACCGGTTTGACGGTTGAACTACCCGACGACCGCGTAGTGCGCAAGCTGGGCTATCGCCACATGCCGGCGATTGCCGATCCTGAGGCCGAGGTGCAACGACTTTTGCGCCAGCCGACCGGGACCGCCCCGCTGGCCGAGCTGGCCCGCGGCCGCACGAGCGCCTGCCTGGTGATCTGCGACATCACCCGGCCGGTTCCCAACGAGACGATTCTCCGTCCGGTGCTGACCACGCTGGAAGCCGCCGGCATCGCGCGGCAAAACGTGCTGATTCTGGTGGCGACCGGCCTGCACCGCCCGTCGACCGAGGCCGAACGGCTGGAAATGGTTGGTCCCGAGATTGCGGCGAATTACCGCCTTGAAGACCATCACGGCACGTTGCTGGACGAACACGCCTACCTAGGCGAAAGCCCGCGAGGCGTGCCGATGTGGATCGATCGGCGATATGTCGAAGCCGACCTGAAAATCACGGTCGGATTGATCGAGCCGCACCTGATGGCGGGCTATTCGGGTGGACGCAAAGTGATCTGCCCGGGACTGGCGGCGCTGGAAACGGTCAAGGTTTGGCACGGACCGGAATTCTTGGAACACCCGAGCGCCGATTGCGGCATTTTGGTGGGGAATCCGGTCCACGAGGAAAACACGTTCATCGCCCGCCGCGCCGGCTGCGATTTCATCGTCAACGCGGTGATCGACGCCGAACGCCGACCGCTCAAGTTCGTAGCCGGCGACATGGAGGCCGCGTTTCTTGAAGGCGTGGCGTTTGTGCGAGACGTGGTGCGCGACACGGTGCCGGCGGCAGTGGACATCGTGGTCACCTCGTCGGCAGGCTACCCGCTCGACACCACGTTCTATCAGGCCGTCAAGGGAATGGTCGGCGCGTTGCCCATCGTTAAGCAGGGGGGCACCATCATCCTGGCCGCCGGCTTGAGCGAAGGGGTGGGCAGCCCGGAATTTCAACAAGTGTTTCGCGACCACCCCGACTTGCCCACCTTCGTGCGGAAGATTCTGGGCAAGGATTATTTTGTGATGGACCAGTGGCAGCTGGAAGAACTGGCC
>CAYWTU010000632.1:0-3348 GCA_964461275.1 uncultured Pirellulales bacterium
TCACGCTCGTAACCGTTGGTGTCGGCGTAACGCACGACATCCAGCCAATGCCGCCCCCAGCGCTCGCCGTAGCGCGGCGACTCGAGCAGCCGATCGATCAGCCTGGCGTAGGCGTCGGCCCGATCGTCGGCCAGGAACTGGGCCGCCTCGGCGGGCGTAGGGGGCAGGCCGTGCAGGTCGAAATAGGCCCGTCGCATCAGCCGGGCCTTGTCGGCCGGCGGGGCCGGCGCCAGGCCATGTTCTTCCAGCTTGGCCAGGATGAACCGATCGACATCTCCCGATAGCCCGACGCTGGGCCAGGCGGTGTCTTGCACGGCCGGCGGCTCGGTGCGCACGACCGGATCGACCGACCACAAGACCGACTGCGCTTCGTCCGCCGCGGCGCACACGGCCAGCGCGAACCAGCAGGCGACAACGGCGATGTGGAAGAAGCGAAACATGGTTGGCAATTGGCTCTCGTTCGATGCAAAATGCTGATGGAGCGACACCTTAAGCCTACTCGCCCGGAAACCGGTCAGGCAAGTTTCGGCCGAACGTAGCCGAAGGCGACGGGCGCGGCACTCATCCGTAGTGGCAGCGTCCCCGGTGCCGGGAATCCGCCGGCCATCAATATCGCTATTTTCGGTGGCCAGACGCCGCCGCTACGGGGAATACGTTTTGGCCGGCTTCCACAGGTCCATGGACCGGCGCCATCGATTACGATAGCGTCTGCATCGACATCTCAAGGGTCATTACACGGTAGTTGCCATGCAAACCCTGCTTCCCGCTTTCTTGTTGGCTGCCTGCCTGGCGCCGGCCGCGATGGCTCAACCGCCCCGCCCGGGCGCCGATCAGCGCGAATTTACCTCGCCACTGCCATTGTTGGACGAGACGGGTTCGTTGGCGGCGTGGGGCTGGGCTCGCCGGGCGGTCATGCAATACAACCGCAGCGCCATTCCCATGGCCCGGCAGCCGCGGATCAAGGAATGGGAGCATTACACGATCATGTCGCCCGAATTCACCGTCGGTGCGACGATCGTGCAATTGGGGACGATCGTCGTCGGCAGTGCCGAGCTGATCGACTACGCCGACCAGTCCATCCGCAGCGCCATGTTCATGACCGCCGGCAAGGCCGACGCGGCCGTCCTGCCGGCCGATCCTTACGGCGAAACGCGTTTGGCCAAAAAAGATGACTTCGTCTCGATGCGCTTTTCCGGCACGCAGCGGCAGATCGAATGGCGCATCGGCCGGACGCAGGTCCAGCCCGAGTTCATCGGCAAGATCGAACTCGACAGCGATCCGGCGATCGACAGCGTGGCGATCACTCGCCCCTTCGTCGGCGAAGGGGAGTTCTTCTACGAGAACAAGATCTTCGGGATGACCGCTCGCGGCGAGGTCACGCTGGCCGGCAAGACCTACACGTTTCCGGCCGGCGAAGCTTGGGCGATTTTCGACTGGGGCCGCGGCGTCTGGCCGCACGAGTCACAGTGGTTCTGGGGACAGGCCGCCGGCAAGACGAACGGACGGCAGGTGGCCGTCAACCTGGGACACGGGTACGGCGACGACTCGCGCGGGACGTGCAACTGCATCTTGGTCGACGGCAAGCTGCACAAACTGGACGTCGTCGATTGCCAGTTTGACGCAAACGATCGCATGCAGCCCTGGAAGTTCACCAGCAACGATCATAGCCTAACGCTCGACTTTCAGCCGATCTACAACCAGCACTCCAAGCAAGACCTGTTGGGCCTGCTCAGCGCCGAACTGCACAAGATTCACGGCCGGTTCAGCGGCACGTTGGTGCTGGACGACGGCAGCCGGCTCGAGGTCCGCGACCTGTTGGGGTTCGCGGAACATATGAAGCAGCGGTGGTAGGTGTGGCCTGACCGTGTGCTGAGCGGAAGTCCACCTGGGCCTTCAGCGCCCCTGCGGCGCACCGCCGGCCTGCTGCACGTAATGCCGCACGTTCGCCTCGAGCACATCCAGCGGCACGCTGCCCGCGCCTAGCACCGTGTCGTGGAATTGCCGCACGTCGAACTGGGCCCCCAACGTCTGCTCGGCCTCGGCTCGCAACTGGCGAATCTTGAGCTCGCCCATCTTGTAGGCCAGCGCCTGTCCGGGCCAGGCGATATAACGGTCGACCTCGGTCGTGATGTTGTGCACGGTCAGGGCCGTGTGTTCCTTCATAAAGTCGATCGCCTGCTGCCGCGACCAACCCAGGGCATGCATGCCCGTGTCGACCACCAGCCGGCACGCCCGCCACATCTCGTAGCTCAGCCGCCCGAAGTCGCTGTACGGGTCCTGGTAGAAGCCGGCCTCCAACCCCAGCCGCTCGGCGTATAGCCCCCAGCCCTCGACCATCGCCGTCCAGTGGTGGAATCGCCGCATCGGCGGCAGGTTGTCGAGTTCTTGTTGTCGCGCGATCTGCAGGTGATGCCCCGGCACCGCCTCGTGCAGCGACAGCGCTTCGATTTCGTACAGCGGCCGGGTTTTGAGGTTGTAGGTGTTGACGTAGAAGTACCCGGCCCGTCGGCCGTCGCCGCTGGGGCCCATGTAATAGGCGGTGGTCGTTTGCGGCGCGATGTAGGCCGGCACCTCGCGGACGCCGTACGGCATTCTCGGCAACGTGGCAAACAGCGTCGGCAACTGACCGTCCATTCTTTTCAGCACGAGGCTGACTTCCTTAAGAAGTTGCTCGGGCGTTTGGGCATAGAACCGCGGATCGGTCCGCAGCATCTCGACGAACTCGACGAAACCGCCCTGAAACTTCGCCCGCTCGATGGCGGAGCGCATCTCGGCGTCGATCCGGGCCACCTCGTCCAGTCCCGTTTGGTGCACGGCCTGCGGAGTGACGTCGAGCGTGGTGAAATGCCTCACCAAAAACTGATACCGCTCGCGCCCCTGCGGCAGGGCGGTGCAGGCGATGCTGCCCCGTGCGGCCGGCACGTACTCGGACTTCATGAACTCCAGAAATCGCCGATAGCCGGGGACGACGCTGTCGGCGATTGCCTGCTGGGCGGCTGTCTCCAGCCGCCCCCGGTCGGCCGCGGCCACGGTCTGTGGAAAATTCTTCAGTGGTGCGTAGAGCAGGCTCTGCCGCGGGTCGGCGACCAGTTGTGCGTCGATCGGCGCCTGATACCCTGCGAGCACCGCCGACGGCAGCGTCAGCCCCGCCTTCACGCCGGCCCGCAACAATTCGATGTGCTCGTCGGCATAGCGGCCGAACGCGGCCAGTCGAGCGATGTACCGCTCGTACTCGGCAGCCGTGGTCAGCGGCGTTTCGCGAGGTAGTTCGGGAAACTCGATGTGAAAACCCGAGCGATTGGTGATCGGCATCAGGTGACTTTGAAACCGATTCGACTCGAGCTGGTC
>CAYWTU010000633.1:0-3344 GCA_964461275.1 uncultured Pirellulales bacterium
AGGCCAAGTTGCTTGAGGTTGTTAAGACAGGCCGCCCGGCGACTGGCCTCACGAGCCGCCTGAACCGCCGGCAAGAGCAGCGCCATCAACAGCCCCACGATGGCGATCACCACCAACAGCTCCACGAGCGTAAAGCCCGAGCGCGGCGAGGGGTGGGCCGTTTGCATTGAGAACTGGAACTGGACAGAATTCGGCGACAACTCGCCAAGGCGGCTGCTCGTCCGCCGCTGGCGGCAAACGATCGATTGTAATCCGCCCGCCGCGGCAATTCACCTTCAATGGTCAGTGCTGGCCCACCATCGTCGAACTCGTTCTTTGCCCCTCGGTCCGGTCCAGTCTGTCTAGATGGGCGCCGATACAGCCGCCAATGAACAGCCTCGCCATGAGCGGGAGGCTAGGCTAAATCGTCATCCACGCGGTATGGTGAACCGTGGCCCACATCATTTTCCGTTCAGTGGTCGACCGTTTAACCGTTTGAGTTTGACATGCCGCACACACTGGTCATCTTCGGCGCCTCGGGCGATCTCACCAGCCGCAAGCTGATCCCAGGGCTGTACTCGCTGTTCCGTAAGCGCCGCCTGCCGCCGCAGACGCGCATCGTCGGGTTTGCCCGCAGCGAATTCTCCGACGCGCACTGGCGGCAATCCTTGGCGGAAACCACGGCCCAGTTCGCGGGCGCCGACTTCGACCGGTCCACCTGGGAAGCGTTCGCCGCGCAGGTTTACTATCACAGCGGCGATATTGGCCAGCCCGAGTCGTTCGACCGTTTGATGCTCAAGCTGGGCGAACTCGAAGGCGACATCCCCGCCCTGCGGGTTTACTACCTGGCGACCGCTCCGGAAAGGTTCACACCTGCCATCACGCAGTTGGGCCGCTGCTGCCGGCAATCGGGCCCGTTGGGCTGCCGGGTGGTGGTTGAAAAACCGTTTGGCACGGACCTGCAAACGGCCCGCGCGCTCAACGTCACGCTGCACGAGCATTTCGCCGAGTCGCAGATCTATCGCATCGATCATTATTTGGGCAAGGAGACGGTGCAGAATCTGCAAGTCCTGAGATTCGGCAACACGATCTTCGAGCCCGTGTGGAATCGGAATTTCATCGATCACGTGCAGATCACCGCGGCCGAGGAGGTCGATGTCGGCCGGCGGGGCGATTACTACGACAAGGCCGGCGTTCTGCGCGACATGTTTCAAAACCATTTGTTGCAGTTGCTGACGACCGCCGCCATGGAGCCGCCGGCCCGCTTCGACGCCGACAGCGTCCGCAATGAAAAGGTCAAAGTGCTCGAGGCGGTGCGGCCGATCGATGCGGCACGCGTCCGTCAGGAAACCATTCGCGGCCAATACCAGGGTTACCTCGACTCCAAGGGCGTGCCCGCCGACAGCCAAACGGCCACCTACGCGGCACTCAAGTTGCACGTCGATAATTGGCGCTGGCAGGGCGTGCCGTTCTACCTGCGTAGCGGCAAGGCGATGAGCTGCCGCACAACGCAAATCGTCATTCAGTTCCGCGAGCCGCCGCATTTCATTTTTCAAACCTCCAGCCAGGCGTCGCCGGAAGCCAATCGGCTCGTGGTCCATATCCAACCGGCCGAAGGGCTGCAATTGCACTTCCAAACCAAACAGCCAGACGCGGGAATGAAGATGCAATTGACGTCGCTGGACTTTCGTTACGACAAACGGTTCACGCATCCCTTGCCCGAGGCTTATGAGCGCCTGTTATTGGACGTGTTGGCCGGCGATGCCAGCCTGTTCGCCCGCAGCGATGAGGTCGAGTTGGCCTGGGGCATCATTGATCCGCTGGTGGCCGGCTTTGCCGGTCCGCACGCGCCGCCGCTGTGGCGCTACAACCGCGGGCTGTGGGGTCCGATGGAGGCGATGGACTGGATGTCGGCCCAGGGACGCCAGTGGCTGGACGCCTGTCCGGTTCTTTGATTTCCCATCCCCGAGCCGCTCGCCGGTCGTCACAATGGGGTTGGCGATTGGCGCCGGGCTACAGCGGCTTGGAACGACCTGCCATCTCTGCCTCGGTGACTGAGTAAGGAAACGGCCATGCCTTCGGGGAAGTTCAGCGGTCCGCTCGAGCGCGTCAACGATTGCCTGTGGCGGATCCCCAAAAGCTACAAGTTCGGGATGCTGGTCGACGGGCTGATCTACGCCGACGACGACCTGATCGACCAGATTCGCAACGATCAAGCGCCCGAACAGGTGGCAAACGTGGCCTGTCTGCCCGGCATTCAGACCGCTAGCCTGGCAATGCCCGACATTCACTGGGGCTACGGTTTTTGCATTGGCGGCGTCTGCGCCACCGATCCGCAGCAAAGGGGCGTCATATCACCCGGCGGCGTGGGCTATGACATCAACTGCGGCGTCCGATTGGTTTCCAGCAACCTGTGCTTGAGTGACGTGCGGCCCGTGTTGACGCAACTGACCGAGGAGTTGTTTCGACAAGTGCCCACCGGCGTTGGGCGGGGCGGCAAGTACCACTTCGACAAGCGCGAGCTGCGCCAACTGATGGGCGAAGGGCCGCGATTTCTAGTTTCACGGGGGTTGGCCACCCCCGGCGACATTGATCACACCGAAGCTCATGGCCGCTTGGACGGCGCCGAGCCCGACCTGGTGAGCGACCGGGCCTTGGAGCGCGGCGCGGATCAATGCGGGACGTTGGGCTCGGGAAACCATTTTCTCGAAGTCCAGGTGGTCGACCGCGTGTTCGACGCCGATTCGGCCGCGGCCTTGGGCCTAGCCGAACAGCAAGTGTGCGTGATGATCCATTCCGGCTCGCGCGGCCTGGGCTATCAAGTTTGCGACGACGCCCTGCATGCCTTGCGCAAGACGCCGCAGAAATATGGAATCGATCTGCCGGACCGGCAATTGGTCTGCGCGCCGATCGAAAGCCCCGAAGGTCGGGAATACCTGGGCGCCATGCGGGCGGCGGCCAATTTTGCCTGGTGCAATCGGCAATTGCTCATGTGGCAAGCTCGCGAGGTGTTCGAGTCGGTCCTGGGCCGGCCGTGGCAAGACCTGCGAATGAACCTGGTGTACGACGTGGCCCACAATATCGCCAAGCTCGAAGAGCATCGGGTCGATGGCCGCAGCAAGAAAGTTTGGGTTCATCGCAAGGGCGCCACTCGCGCCTTTCCATCGGGCCATCCGGAGGTGCCTGATATGTATCGCAACGTCGGTCAGCCGGTCATCATTCCGGGCGACATGGGGCGGGCCAGTTGGGTGCTCGTGGGTCAGCCCGGAAGCATGGAGCAGACGTTCGGCTCGGCCTGCCACGGCGCCGGAAGACAACTGAGCCGCACCGCCGCCGTTCGACAGGCCGAAGGCCGTCGGATCGAT
>CAYWTU010000634.1:0-3341 GCA_964461275.1 uncultured Pirellulales bacterium
TCCAGAAAGCCCAGCAGCGCGCCCTGGGCGAGCGCTACGCCGGCGTTTCGAGCTGCGCTGAGGCCGCGATTCTCCTGTTGCAGCAAGCGAATGTTGGCGCAACGCCGGGCAATTTCGGCCGAGCGATCGGTCGAGCCGTCGTCGACGACGATGATCTCCAGTTGCTCGTAACGCTGATCCACAAGGCTTTGGATCGCGGCGGCCAGAAACCGCTCGCCGTTGTAGACCGGAACGACGGCCGAAACCAAGGGGCGCAGAGACATCAGGCGGCCTTTCGAGAAAGCGGCGAGCTGGAGACCACGTCCGGACCACGTTGTCGGGCAATGGAACGCCGCAGCATCGTCATGACGTTGAGCTGTGCGAACGACTTGCCGGCCGTGACGCCGCCGGCGTGTTTACGATAGATCAAAACCTCGGCGTCGATGAGGCGCTGGGGACAGGACAATTGCCGAGCCCGGGCGATCCAGTCCAGGTCTTCGGCCAGTCGCATCTGCTCGTCGAAGGGACCCACTCGCTCAAAAGCCGCGGGCCGATACAAACCTGCGCCCACCAGAAACAGTGGCAGCGTTTGACCGTCCCTGGGGCTCTTCACAAGCTCAGTTTGCATGCCGTCGGGTTGAATGTTCGTGATCAATGACTGCCCCCACACGAACAGAAGTTCCGGATCGGCCGCGAGCGGGGCCAACAATTGCGACAGATGGTCCACAGTCCACAGATCGTCGGCGTCGAGGAAGGCCAGCAGGTCGCCGCGGGCCCGACGGATGCCGGCGTTGCGCGCGGCCGAGGGGCCTTGATTCGATTGGTACAGGTAGGTGACATCCGACTGGCGCTGCATGCGCTCGCGCGTGTCGTCGGTCGAGCCGTCGTCGACCACGATGATCTCGCACGGCTTGATCGCCTGCCGTCGAACGCTAGCCAGGGCTTCAGGCAGGAAGCCAGCCGCGTTGTAGGTGGGAATGATGACGGAGACGGCTGGCTCATGCGGCACGATCGATTCTCCGGAAGGTCGAGTCCGACAGCAGTCCGGCCAGCGCCTGCGGTCCCGAGGCAATGTCTTTTCCAAGTCGAAGCGTATAGGTCGGCAGCGATTCGACCAGGCGCCGGAGGAAGTCGAACGACTGACGGCGATCGGTCGGCAGTTGGTTCATGCTCGACGGCGCCAGGGCGAGGAGCGCCTGCTTCGCGCTGCCCAGTTCGAGGCGTGCTCGGGACGCCGCGGTGATTCGCGGAACGCAGATGGCCCGAAGCCGAAGGCGATCGACCAACTGCGCGGGCGCCCAACGATCGACCAAGAACATCGACTTTCGCTCGGGCCCGATCTGGCGCGCCACGCGGCCGGACCAGCCGGGCAGGGCCCGGGGCAAGAAGTCGCTGCGCATCTTGGCCGAGCCGTAGAGCGCGTGGGCGACGGGACCCGCGGTCATGGTGACCAAGGTGTAGTCGTCGCTGATGTATTGCAAACCCGCATCCAAACAGGCGACGGCCGTGGTCGATTTTCCGCTGCCGCCGGGACCGACCAGGAGAACGCCCTGGCCGTTTATTCCCACGGCGGCTGCGTGTGTCAGTTGGCCGGCCTGCATTGCGGACCACCAATGAAAGATCAGGCGAAATGGGGCGGCCCACTCCCAGAAGGGAAGCAGTGCAGCGTCGGGCAGCACGAATGCCGCGCACGACGCTCCGGGATCGAAGACGCAGAGCAAGCGGTGCTCGGGGTCGTAGTGGGCACGCAGATCCGACGGCGGACCGGCCTCGGCCAGCCGCAAGTGGGCGTCGTTGAACAACTGCGACAGCGTCCGCCACTCGCCGGCGTCGCGAGTGGTCCAAGCGAACAGATTGAGGCTCGGCCTGGGCGCGCACGCAATCCGCTGAAGATTTCGACGACGGTGCTCCAGCGGGGCCACGAGCGGCGCCAGGCGGTCGTCAGCCAAGTGAATGCGCAGCAATTGCCCGGCAACCTCGTAGGCCGTGGTTGAGCACATTGCGAAACGCGGGTCGCCAGCCAAGGCCCGCCAGAAACCGTCGAGCGGCGTGGGATGGGCTGTGCTCATGGCGGCGAGAAGTTGAAGCTATCTGACCACCACTTTGAAGCTTGCACGATTGCACTCACAAAGAAGCGGAAGGGCGCAAGCCCTCCGGCCGAACAACCAGACCGACAAACTACCGGACGGCTCGCGCCGTGCCGCTACAATGCCGATGCCGTCGTGCTAGCTTCGAAGGGATGGGAGTACCTGACCTACGTCGATGTCGCTGGACGATTCTAGGCCGCATCGCGAACGGGCCAACCTTGCGTCGGAATCTCGTGGATCGGGTCGAGCAACAATTGGTCGGCCATGTCGTTGAACTTCTCCCAGACGGGCGTCGAATACGCGCGCGATTCCAGGGCCATCGGCCCCGGCGAGGCGAGGGCCAGATGCACGGGCAAGAGAATCCCTTCGGCCACCAACTGCGCGGTGAACGCCTCGACTTCGGCAGTCACCTCGGCCAACGATCGGTCGAAGGCCGTGGCCAGGCACTCGCCAGCGGCGGCGACGTTGTAGCCGGCCAAGAGCAACCGCAGCACGTCGGCGCCGGTTTGGGCAACGCTGAAATAGCAGCCGGTGCGAAAATCAATCAGCACGGCCTCGCCGTCGACGCATTCCCAAACCACGTCGGGTTCGGCAAGTCGGTAGTGTTGCGAAACGGACATAACGTGACCTCCACGGCCTTGGCGTTGCCTGTTCTCAAGACGGCCTCTTCGATTCCAACCAGCAACCTGTTCGATTCACTGAAAACAACGGAAGTTCGAGGGTCGTTGTCAGGTTGTTGGATGGCCTCTTAAGTGCCAAGCACGGAGTACCGATGCAAAGCATAGGAGTCCGGTTGTAGTAATGACATCGGTCAGGTGAGGGCTTCTGATTGAGGATTTCGGCGATTCTGGGCAAGACATGAGGCCACAACGACCATGACAAATACCGCACCCTGCGCAGATTACCCTGTGCATCAGACCGTTCGCGCTGGCGAGTGGCCAGAGGGACCCGCAACAGCGAAACGCTTGAGCTGGGCGCCGGAAGTCGATCTGCTCTGGCCGACAACGGTCGACGAGCTGCTGCTGGGCGCCGCGATCCGAGAGCCGTCCGCGGCGCGGGAGAGTTTCGCCGCCTGGAAGCTGGCGACAGGTTATCGACAGTACAGCGACATTGACTTTGAGTCGTCACGGTTGCTGCCTTTGGTCTGGCACAACCTGGGTCGCGAGGCGTGCGATGACCCGTGGGCGGCGCAAATGTCGGGTCTGCGGCGGTATCACTGGGTTCACAATCTGGCTCGGCAACGCGAGCTTTGGCAACTAATCGCACGTATGCATT
>CAYWTU010000635.1:0-3340 GCA_964461275.1 uncultured Pirellulales bacterium
CAGCGCCCAATCGACCGACATCAATCTGCCGTTCATCACCGCCGACGCCAGCGGTCCCAAGCACTTGCAGATGAATCTGAGCCGGGCCAAGTTCGAGCAACTGGTCGATGGCTTGGTCGAGCGTTGCCGCGGCCCTGTGCTGCAAGCGATGGAAGACGCCAAGCTCAAGCCAAACCAAATTGACGAAGTGGTGTTGGTGGGCGGCTCGACGCGCATCCCCAAGGTGCAAGAACTGGTCAAGAAGGTGTTCGGCAAAGACCCGCACAAGGGGGTCAACCCGGACGAAGTCGTGGCGGTCGGCGCCGCGATCCAAGGGGGCGTGCTTGCCGGCGAAGTGCAAAACGTCCTCTTGCTGGACGTGACGCCGCTGTCGCTGGGCATTGAGACGCTGGGCGGCGTGTTCACCAAGCTGGTCGAGCGCAACACGACCATTCCTACCGAGAAGAAGCAAACCTTCAGCACGGCGGACGACAATCAGTCGGCCGTCACGGTCCG
The DNA here is from genome assembly GCA_964461275.1 of uncultured Pirellulales bacterium. GTDB lineage: Bacteria > Planctomycetota > Planctomycetia > Pirellulales > CAYNRE01 > CAYWTU01. Next base: position 496 of record CAYWTU010000635.1, read on the forward strand.
CGTCTTCCAAGGCGAACGCCCGATGGCCTCCGATAACCGACTGCTGGGCCAATTCAACCTGGAAGGCATCCCGCCGGCGCCGCGGGGCATGCCGCAAATCGAAGTCTGCTTCGACATCGATGCCAACGGCATCTTGAACGTCTCGGCCAAGGAACTAGGGACCGGCAAGGCGCAAACGGTGCGGATCGAGCAATCGAGCGGCCTGTCGGGCGACGAGATCGAACGGATGCGCAAGGACGCGGATGAGCATGCGGCCGAGGATAAACAGCGCCGCGAGTTGGCCGAGCTGCGCAACCAAAGCGAGTCGATGTGTTTCAGCATGGAAAAACTGTTGAAGGAACAGGCCGACAAGCTCAAGAGCGCCGATGTCGAAGCGGTCAACGCGGCGATCAAAAAGACCCGAGAAGTGGCGGCCGGGACCGACGTCGAGAAGATCAAGGCGGCCATTCACGAGCTCGAGCAAGCGTCGCACGCGGTGAGCAAGAGCCTGTACGAGGCGGCACAGGCTGGGCCCGGCGAAGCCCCGGCCGGCGCGTCCGCCGGAGGCGGCGCGGCCCCGGAAGGGGACGTGATCGACGCCGATTTCGAGGTCAAAGACCAGTAACCGACCGTCCGGCGCCGCGGCCGGCGGGTGGCGCGGACACCATGGGTGATGTTGCGCTCTCGGTGCGCGCCGAGCGCGTGTTGCCATCGCGTGAGATCACTACGAAGACACCAAGTTGTCAACGTACGTCAGCAAAGTATAAGCGACCACTAGGGCAGGGGAGAAAGTCATGGCCTTTCAAATCGAAAAACTCACCACCAAGGCTCGCGAGGCCGTTCAACGCGCTGAGGGTCTAGCCAGCGACAACGGCCATCCGCAGATCGAGCCGTTGCACCTCTTGGCCGGTTTGTTGGCCGAAACCGATGGCGTGGTGGCACCGCTGCTGGACAAGATCGGCGTCCGCCGCAAGCAGTTGGACGAGATGGTGGCCGCCGAACTGAAACATCTGCCCAAAGTCTCGGGCGGCGCACGGCCCGGCGCAGGCGACAGTCTGATGAAGGCGCTCGACGCGGCGCAAAAGGCCGCCGACCAGATGAAGGACGAGTTCGTTTCCACGGAACACCTGATGCTGGCCTTGTCGCAGGTCGAGTCGAAGGCCAAGAACCTGCTCAAGCTCAACGCCGTGGGAGAACCCGAGGTGCTTCGCGCTCTGCAAGCGGTCCGCGGCGCGGCGCGGGTGACCGATCAAGACCCGGAAGGGAAGTTTCAGGCCTTGGAGAAGTACGGCATCGACCTGGTCGCCAAGGCCCAACAGGGCAAGCTCGATCCGGTGATTGGCCGCGACAATGAAATTCGCCGCGTGATTCAGGTCCTCTCGCGACGAACGAAAAACAACCCAGTTCTGATCGGTGAGCCGGGCGTGGGCAAGACGGCAATTGCCGAAGGCTTGGCGCTGCGGATCGTCAACGCCGACGTGCCACAGGCGCTGAAGAACAAGCGCGTCATCGCGCTGGACATGGGCGCCCTGGTGGCCGGGGCCAAGTTTCGCGGCGACTTCGAGGAGCGCCTCAAGGCGGTGCTCCGCGAGGTTGAAGCAGCCAAGGGAAACGTCGTGCTGTTCATCGACGAGCTGCACACGGTCGTCGGCGCGGGCCGGGCCGAGGGCTCGGCCGACGCGGCCAATTTGCTCAAGCCGGCGCTGGCCCGCGGCGAACTCCGGTGCATCGGCGCTACAACGCTGGACGAGTATCGTCAGCACGTGGAGAAAGACCCGGCGCTGGAGCGCCGTTTTCAACCGGTGTACATTGGCGAACCAAGCGTGGAAGACACCATCGCCATCCTCCGCGGCCTGAAGGCCCGCTATGAAACGCACCACCAGGGTGTGCGGATCAAGGATTCCGCGCTGGTCGCCGCCGCCCAACTTTCGGCCCGTTACATTGCCGATCGGTTCTTGCCCGACAAGGCAATCGACCTGATGGACGAGGCAGCCAGCAAGCTGGCCATGGAGCTGGGAAGCGTGCCTACCGAAATCGACGAGGCCCAGCGGCGCCTGACGCAGCTCGAGCTGGCGCATCGGCAACTGGCCGAGGAAACCGAAGACTCGGCGGTTGAGCGGCGGGCCGAGATTGACGAGGAGATGCAAGCCCTGCGGCACAAGTTGGCCAGCCTTCGCGAACAGTGGCGCGCTGAACAGTCGGGCCTGGGCGACGTGCAGGCCACGCGCAAACGACTGGATCAACTCCAGCTCGAATTCGCGCAGCTCAATGCCGCCATCAAAGAGAAACAAGGGACCGGGCAACCGGTCAACGAGGCCGACTACCAGCGGTTGTTCGAGCTGGACAACGAGCAGAAGCGGCTGTCCAAGCAGCTTGAGTCGCCCGACAAGGAACAACCGGCCAGCACCGGCCGGCGGCTGCTACGGCGCGAAGTGGGGCCGGAAGAAATTGCCGAAGTGGTCAGCGCTTGGACCGGCATTCCGGTATCGCGAATGCTCGAAACCGAGCGGGCCAAGCTGCTGGTCTTGGAAGAACGGCTGCATCAGCGCGTGGTGGGCCAGGACGAGGCGGTCGAGGCCGTTTCCAACGCCGTCCGCCGCAGCCGCTCGGGCCTGCAAGACCCGAGTCGGCCGATCGGTTCATTCATCTTTCTGGGGCCGACCGGCGTGGGCAAGACCGAGTTGTGCAAGGCGTTGGCCGAGGTGCTGTTCGACGACGAGCACGCCATGGTCCGCTTGGACATGAGCGAATTCATGGAACGACACACCGTCAGCCGGCTGATCGGCGCGCCTCCGGGCTACGTCGGCTACGAGGCAGGAGGCCGACTGACCGCGGCGGCTCGCCGCCGCCCCCACCGCGTGGTGCT
>CAYWTU010000636.1:0-3334 GCA_964461275.1 uncultured Pirellulales bacterium
TGAGCGGCCGAGCCACGCGCTACTCGGATTTGGCGCGGGGCTGGATTTTGAGACCAAGATCATAGTAAAGCACAAAGCGGCGGAGATTCTCCGCAAGGAGCTGGCATCGCCGCGGTGGCTGCCGGAATTGATCGCCTTGTCGGGCAACACCGACTGCTACCAACCGGCCGAACGGAACTTTCGCCTGACGCGGGGTCTGCTCGAGGTGGCGCTCGAAGCCCGGCAACCCGTGGGCATCCTGACCAAGAACCGGCTGATTCTCCGCGACCTGGATCTGCTCGCGGAGATGGCCCAGCGGCGACTGGTGCACGTGGGCCTGAGCGTGACGACGCTCGACGCCGAGCTGGCGCGAAAACTGGAGCCCCGCACTGCCAGTCCCGTGGCCCGCCTGGAAACGATTTGCCAGTTGACCGCCGCCGGCGTGCCGGTGCGGGCAATGTTGGCGCCGATCGTACCGGGACTGACCGACAGCGAGTTGCCGGCGCTGCTCGAGGCGGTAAGCTTGGCCGGCGCCCAAGCGGCCAGCTACATCCTGTTGCGGCTGCCTCAGGCGGTCAAAGCTGTTTTTGGCCAGTGGTTGGCCGAGCACGCGCCGCTGCAAGCCGAACGGGTCGAATCACGAATTCGCGACAGCCGCGGCGGCGATATCGACGACAGCCAATTCGGCCGCCGCATGCGCGGTCAGGGCCCTTATGCTGAGCAAATCGCGCAGACGTTTCGGGTGTTCGCGGCCAGGTACAAATTGCAACGGCCGCTGCCGGAACTCGATTTCAGTCAGTTCCGTGCGCCGCGCCCGCCGAGCGGGCAGATGTGGCTGTTCGAGTAATGCAGGCCGTGGGGTAAAATGCCGCCGCGCCAAAGATCCCATGGCGCAAATCAAAGCATCTGCATCCGCCGCACGTCGTCGGACGTCACTCGGCCGTCGTGCAGCGCGGACGCCACGAGCGCCGCCGTACAGCCAACGTCGGCCAGCGCCGTCAGGTCGTGCGGACCACGGACGCCCCCCCCAGCCACGATTTTCAGGCCGCGATCAACGGCGCGAATCTCGCGACACAACTCCAGCGTCCCGACCCCGCGCGACTGACCCACTTCAGCTAGATCGAGCACGATCAGCCGCCGCACGCCGGCTTCGATGGCCAGCCGCGCAATTTGCAGCGGACTTTGCCCGTGCCAGGCGCCGCTACGGGCGAGCGGCTGGCCCGACTTGAGATCGAGGCTGAATGCAACGCGATGGTCGCCCAGGCGATCGATCAGGCGGCGCAATTCTTGCGGGGAGCGGAGCGTTTCGAGCCCCGCCACAACGGTTTGCTCACCGTCGCCGACGGCATCGTACGCCTGAACCTGATCCGCAGTCTCAAGCCCGGCGTCGATCCACAACGAAAAACCGTCGGCGGTCAATTGCCGATAGACCTCGCCCTTGGGCTTGCCGCCTTGAATGGCGTCGAGATCGGCCAGATAGAACTCGGTCAGCCAAAACTTCTTGCGGATCGCATGGGCGACCGCCAGCGGCTCGGGCGTGGCGCACAGCGGGCTCTGAATCGGGCGATACTCGTCGCGCCGGCCACCCACGCCCCGCACCACGGCGCCGGCCAACAGATCGATGACCGGGAGGATTTGCATGACGCCCGCTACGCCGCCAGCGTGCTCTTGATCTGGCCGCCTACGATCACGGTGTGCGCCCGGCCTTGCAACAACCAGCCTGCAAACGGGCTGTTGGCGCTCTTGGAGCGAAAGCGGTTGGGGTCGACCGTCCACTTCGCCTCGGGATCGATGATCGTCACGTCGGCGTCCGCTCCCACGCGGAGCGTCCCTTTGTCGATGCCCAGGATGCGGGCCGGGTTGATCGTCATCTTGGCCAAGGCGGTCGGCCAGTCCAACACGCCGGGCACGATCAGCTTGGTGACCACTAGCCCCAGGCTCGTTTCTAGTCCCACAATGCCGAACGGCGCCCGGTCGAGCTCCTGCATCTTCTTTTCGCGGGCGTGTGGGGCGTGATCGGTGCAAATCACGTCGATCGTGCCATCGGCCAACCCGCTCAAGCAACCTTCAATGTCCACTTGCGCCCGCAAGGGCGGGCTCATCTTGAAATTCGAATCGAACGACCGCAGACACTCATCGGTAAGCGCAAAGTGATGCGGACAGATTTCGGTGGTCACTCGAGCGCCGCGCGCCTTGGCCTGACGCACCAGCTCCACACTGCCGGCCGTGGAGATGTGCATCACGTGCAGCCGTCCGCCGGTCGCCTCCGACAGGGTGATGTCGCGGCTGACCATGACGTCTTCGGCGGCGGCGGGCATTCCCGGCAAGCCCAGCATCATCGACACCAGGCCCTCGTGCATCACGCCCCCCTGGGTCAATTCGCGGACCTCGGCGTGATTCAGCACCGGCTTGTCGAACATTTGGCAGTATTCGAAGGCCCGCCGCATCAATTCCGCGTCGTACACCGGGGCGCCGTCGTCGCTGAACGCCACGGCGCCAGCGGCCACCAATTGGCCGATCTCGGCCAACTCCTTCCCCTCCCGGTTCTTGCTCACGCAGGCCACCACGAACACGTTGCAATTGCCGGCGCGGGCCGCCTGGTGTTGCACGAACTCGACTTGGGCCTGCGTGTCGATCGGTGGTTCGGTGTTGGGAATGCAGGCGATCGACGTGAATCCGCCGGCAATGGCCGAGGCCGTGCCGCTTTGAATCGTCTCGTCTTCCTCTCGGCCCGGCTCGCGGAGGTGAACGTGCATGTCGATCAGGCCGGGCGCCACAATCTTGCCCGTGGCGTCCAACCGCTGCACGTCGTGACCGCTTGGTGAAACGTCCCAGGCCGCGATCTTGCCGCGCTCGATCAAAAGGTTCGCAACGCGGTCGATCCCCTGGCTGGGGTCGATCAGGCGTCCGCCGTGAATCAATGTCCGCGTCATTTATCCCTCGCCCCGTAGCAGCAACCACAGCACCGCCATCCGCACGGCCACGCCATTGGTCACTTGCTCCAGAATCACCGAGTGCGGCCCGTCGGCCACTTCCGGCGTGATCTCCACGCCCCGATTGATCGGCCCCGGCGCCATAATCAAAATGTCCTCGCGGGCGTGGGCCAGCCGCAGCCGATCCATGCCGTAGAGCAGCGCGTATTCGCGAACCGACGGGAACGGCCGCATCTGCTGCCGCTCGAATTGAATCCGCAGCAAATTCACCACGTCGCACCGCGGCAGAATCTCGTCCAGGTTGTGGCACACCTCGACGCCCAACTCTTCCCATCGCCGCGAGACGAGCGTCGATGGCCCACACAAAATCACATGCGCCCCCAGTTTCTTCAGAGCCCACAGCTTCGACCGGACGGTGCGGC